>RFVF01000200.1 GCA_009922615.1 Pseudomonadota bacterium | reverse complement strand
GGGTGGGCGCCTGCGTTGCAGGGGTTGGGCCTAAAGACCCCGACGGATGTGAGTGTTTCAACTGCGTATCTGAATGCGGGTCAGGGGCAGGTGCAGACGGCAACGGGTCAGAGCTACGGGTTCTTGAACCAAGACGACCAAGGCCGGATGTACGTGTGGAAGCAGTCGACGACGTCGACGGCGTTGGAGATCCAGAGGTACTCCAAGGCTGGGGTGTTGGATACGTACAAAGTGACGTTGACAGACGTTTCAGCCAGTCAAGTCAAAGGCGTTGGTAACGATGGTTCGGTCTACGTTGCCAAGTCCTTGACGCTGGGCCAGGAGTTACTGAGGTACAAGGCGGATGGGACGCTGGACACGACGTTGGGTACGGCGGGACACCTGAACTTGGTGAATGCGGTGCAAGTGGTGGGTGCGCCCACCACAACGGGTTGGATGTATGTGCTGGAGTCGGTGAGTGACACGAGCGCTCCGGCGAGCTCTCACCTGGAGGTACATCGTTACAGCGCGACCACGGGCCAGATGGACAGCGGCTTCAAGGTGGCGTTTACGGCCACGAGCGCTGATGCCAGCAACAACACCTTTGCAGTGCGTCGTGGTGTATATGGTGACGACAGTGTGTATGTGATGCAGACACTGAGTTCATCGGTGATGGTCAATGGTGTCACGACGAACACGTCGAGTGTGCAGGTGCAGAGGTACACGTCACTGGGTGCTTTGGACAGTCACTTTGGGATTACGGTACCTAATGCAGCTGTTTCGAGCGGGTTTGCGACGCTGGATCTTGGAGTGGTTCGATCGATTGGTGGTGGTGGGGCGTTGGTGGAGTCCATGGCCACGGTCAACGGGACGATGCAGACGGTACTGCAGCATTACAAGATTGATGGGACGTTGGACACGAGCTACGGCAGTGGTGGTAAGTTGGTGATACCCACGGGTGGACACTATGCGCTGGTGCCTGCGGGGGTGGAGGTTGTAGACGCTGCTGGGCAAGTGAAGCTGTATGGTTCTGAGGGTCATGAGGTGACGTCGAGTGCGGTGGCTGGGTTGACGTTGGCAGGACAGACGAAGACGATCAGCACGCATTACACGGTGACGGATCAGAACGGGACGTGGGACGAGGGAGAGGTGAGGATCACGGTGACCGGGGACCGGATCTATGAGGGCGCAAGCGCAAAGGGTACGCTCAACAGCGCAGGACTCGACCAAGTCTTTATACGCGACACGTCTGCAGACAACGTGGTGGATGTGAACATGACGCAGGGGTTGCGTGCAGTGGGCACGGACTCGTTGGGCCGCACGTATGTGTTGAACTGGAATGAGGTGTACGAATCGTCCTCATCGGGGACATATCCCGCTGGTTCGACGGCGGGCACGGGGTTTGTGCAGGTGCATCGTTTCCTGAGCACGGGTGCGCTGGACACGACGTATGAGGTGAACTTGCCGAGCACCTATGGGCCGCTGAGTTACACCTCCGGGTGGGGGACGGATTCCTACAAGATCCGGGGGATTGACGGCAACGGTGCGGTGTATGTGGAGAACTACGGTGCAGCGGGCACGGTGGACACCGGCACGGGGGCTGTCAATACGCATGCGCTGGAGAAGTACCTCAGCAGCAGCGCGGGACTTCAGTCAGACGCTAAGAGCGTGCCGCAGGTCAACAAGGATGCTGGCTACGGTATTGGGCTGGAAGGTAACAGTTCGGTGCTGATGGGCACGACGGATGGCAAGTTCTACGTTCGCACCAATGTGGGAACGGATGCGCAGATTGCGCGATACAACGCCAATGGGACGCAGGACCAGACCTTTGGCAGTGCGGCCAGTGACTACAAGCTGGTGCTGACGGGGATCAATCCGACCACGTATGACCTGTTCAGTCCTGTTTTCCCGTACAGCGGGGGCACGAGTATTCAGCGAGGTCTGCCCGGCTTGGACGACAAGTTGTATGTCAAGGCGTGGAATGAGGCGGCTGGTACGACGGTGATCACCCGCTATACCAATGCGGGTGTGTTGGATGCGACGTACGCGATCAAGTTGCCTGCGGGCATTGAGCCCATCTACATCCGAGGCCAAGACAAGGATGGGAATCAGTATGTGCAGCGTCAGTTGAGTGACGGCACTTGGGTGCTTGAGCGTTACAAGCCCACGGTGGTGACGAGCGGTACGGCTGCGCAGACGACGAGCGTGCTGGACACGACGTTTGGCACGAGCGGTCAGATTGCGTTGCCTGCGAAGGCGACGGTGATGGTGTATGGGTTGCTGGGCGAGATCCTGGTGTTCACGAACACGAGTACGGCAGCGGGCATTCCCGACAAGATCTACAGCGCGAGCACGGGAGCATCGTTGGCGGTCAAGGACGGGTGGAGCCTGGATGTGGACGGCAACTACGTGTTTGACGCGACGTTGGCGATGTACAACTCTCTGGCCAAGGATGCGCAGGAGACAGCGACGCTGAACTACAAGACGATCACGTTGGGCAGTGGGTCGACGGGAGCGACGACGAGTTCGAGCCTGAACTTCAAGGTGATTGGGACGAACGACTGGCCGCTGGCGCAGGATGCGGCGCTCTCCGCCACGACGGGTACGACCGCCAGTGTGGTGGTGAGTGCGAGCGATGCGGACACGGGTGCGGTGCTGACGTACACCGCGGGTTCGAGGATTGAGGGGTGGGCGCCTGCGTTGCAGGGACTGGGCCTGAAAGCGGCAGATACGGTGGCGACTGGAAGTTCGTACTTGAACTTTGGACAGTTGCTGACGACTGATGGGCAGACTGCGTATGGGTTCTTGAACCAAGACGACCAAGGTCGGATGTACGTGTGGAAGCAATCGGCGAGCACGATCAACGCAGGAACAACCCAGAGTGTTGAGGTGACGAGGTACTCCAAGGCTGGGGTGCTGGATACGTACAAGGTGACGTTGACAGATGTTGCGGCCTCTCAAGTCAGGGGCGTTGGCAATGACGGCTCTGTGTATGTGGCCAAGCCGCTGAGCGCAACTGCGACCCTCCCTAGCCAAGTGAGTGGGTGGGAGATACTGCGCTACAAGCCTGACGGCACGTTGGACACGGTGCTGGGTACGCAGGGGCATCTGAACCTGGCTGCGGCTGTGCAAGTCATGGGGGCACCCACTACCACGGGTTGGTTGTATGTGCTCGAGGCTGTGCCCTACAGCGTGAGCGGCATAAGCAACAACGGTACAGATGCTTCCAGCTATCTGGAGGTGCATCGCTACAGCGCCAGTACGGGCGCGATGGATAGCGGCTTCAAAGTGAATTTGGGCCATAGTCTGTACGACTACGGCTCGAATCTGCAGGTGCGCCGTGGCGTCTACGGAGACGACAGCATCTATGTGATGCAGACCTCCTACTACACGCCTGGCAGCAGCAATTCCAGCACATTCCCGGGCGTGCTGGTGCAGCGCTACACGCCAAGCGGAGCGCTCGACAGCCAGTACTCCGTACGAATTCCGAACACGGATCTGCAACATATCCGCTCCGTTAGCGGGATTGGCGTGTTGGTGGAGACCACGGTCTATGACGGCCCTGCCACGCAGTTGACGGGATTGCAGCGTTACAAGACAGACGGCACGCTGGATCAGCAATTTGGTGAAG
>RFVF01000199.1 GCA_009922615.1 Pseudomonadota bacterium | reverse complement strand
CTCGTCACGCTCGTGGCGCTGAACTTGTTCGGCTTGTTTGAAGTTTCGCTCGGCGGCGGCGCGCTGACGGCGGCGAGCGACCTCGCGCGTAAGGAAGGTCCGACCGGCGCGTTCTTCAACGGCGTCCTCGCCACCGCGCTGGCCACACCGTGCACCGCGCCGCTGCTGGCGCCCGCGCTGGGCTTCGCATTTGCGCAGCCGCCGTTGCTGATTTTGCTGCTGTTTCTCGCGATCGGCGCGGGCTTGGCACTGCCTTACCTGCTGCTCACGTTTCAACCGGCTTGGCTCAAGTATCTGCCCCGGCCTGGCAACTGGATGGTCCACTTCAAGCACGCCATGGGCTTTCCCATGCTCGCCACGGCGATCTGGCTGCTGTGGGTGGCCACGCGCATCTTCGGCCGCGACGGCGCGTTGTGGCTGGGCTTGTTCCTGGTCGTGCTGGCGCTGGCCGCTTGGATCTGGGGCGAGTTTGTGCAACGCGGCGGCGAACGGCGCGGGCTGGCGATGGGCATCAGCCTCGCCCTGCTCGCGGGCGCTTACGGCTACGCGCTCGAAGGCCAGTTGCACTGGCGCAATCCCGCGCGTCCGGCTGAAGCGGGCGCGATCACGAAGCACAGTCCCGAGGGCATTGATTGGCAGCCGTGGAGTCTCGAAGCCGTCGCCAAAGCGCGCGCGGAAGGTCGCGTGGTGCTCGTGGATTTCACCGCCGATTGGTGCTTCACCTGCAAGGCGAACCTGAAGAGCAGCCTCGAAATCCCCGCGACGCAGCAGAAGTTGAAAGCGTTAAACGCCATCGCCCTCCTCGCCGACAACACGCTCGAAACACCCGCCATTGCCGCCGAGCTGAAGAAGTTCGGCCGCGCGGGCGTGCCGATGGTGCTGGTCTATCCGCGCGATGCGAAGGCCGACGCGATTTTGCTGCCCACCTTGCTCACCCCGAGCCTCGTCGCCGAAGCGCTCGACCAGGCGGCCAAGTAAAAAACAAACGACGCACAGGCTCTCACCTGCGCGTCGCGTTCGGCCTGACCGTTGGCCGGAAGATCAATGGTGGTGTTCGTCGCTCGGCGGCAGGCAACCAATCTTGCCGATCGCACCGACCACGCCGAGGACAGCCACGGTCAGCGGGATATAGGATGCCTTGGTGGGGTGCACCGTCATGTAAACGCCCCAGCCGAGAAATACCGAGATGCCCAGCCACACAAACAACGCTTTGAAAAAATTCATGGCGCGGAGAGTAACGGCGACGCAGCGGCTGGCAAGCGTCCCTTTTCAGTTTACGCCCCGGCCTGACCACGGCTAAAACCTCCCCACCATGATCGGCCCAATTCAAAACTCCCACGGCGAAACCCTCGACCACTCCTTCCACCTTGGCGATGCCGCCTCCAAGAACCTCGTCATCCTCGGCCACGGCGTGACCGGCAACAAAGACCGGCCCTTCATCGTGGCACTGGCCAACGGCCTCGCCGCCGCCGGCATCAACGCCCTGCGCATTTCCTTCGCCGGCAACGGCACTTCCGGCGGCAAGTTCACCGACGCCACCATCTCCAAGGAAGTCGCCGACCTCGGGGCCGTGCTGGACGCCTGCGCGGGTTGGAACGTCGCCTACATCGGCCACAGCATGGGCGGCGCGGTGGGCGTGCTGCGCGCCAGCCAGGACGAGCGCATCCGCCTGCTCGTCTCCCTCGCCGGCATGGTGCGCACGGCGGCCTTCGCGCAACGCGAGTTCGGCACCGTCAAGCCCGGCGCGGGCTTCATGTGGGACGATGAGGCATGCCCGCTCTCCCAAGCCTACATGGACGACCTCACCACCATCGGCACCGTGCTCGACGCCGCGCCCAAGATCAAAGTCCCCTGGCTCCTGGTCCACGGCACGGAAGACGACGTGGTGCCCATCCAAGACTCCAAGGACATCCTCATCCGCGCGGGCCGCGACGTGAAGTTTGTCGTGCTCCAAGGCTCCAACCACGTCTTCGCCGGCGACTTCACCGCGCCCATGATTGAAACCGTGGTGGGCTGGGTGAAGGCGCGCTGGGCGTAACCGCTCGTCCAGCGGGAAGGGGCGGAAGTGGCGGTGATCGGCCCTCCCCGGTGACTTTTGCCACCCACAAAACCGCTTCTGGGGCCTGCAAACTCATTTTTGCAGCCCACAGAATGACTTTTCCGGCTCGCAAACTCATTTTTGCAGCCCACGAAGCCATTTTTGGGGCCTACCAAGTCAGTTTGCGAGCCCACGAACTCATTCTTTACGCCTGCAAAACCATTTTGCGGGCCTGCAAAATGACTTTTGGGGCTGAAAAAATGACTTTTGGAGCCCAAAGAATGATTTTTAAGGCCCACAAAATCATTTTGTGGGTCGGATTCGGCGAAAAACCCTCCTTTAACGTTCCTGAAACCGATCGATGCAATTCGGCGGGGAGCGCACGCGTCCCGTGTGCCGTCGTGGCCGCCCCGGCCGCGAGATCATTCCTCCATTTTGCTGCACATCGATGGTGGGGAGGGAATGGGGGGCGAAGTTTCCGGCGCGACGCCGGAAACCACCCGCCGGAGGCGTGGTCTCCCCGTTTTCAAATGCATCGTTCCTGAAACCACCTCCCTTTCCCTCGCAACACACAACTGTTGACAACCCTCATCGGTAGGGTAGCGCATGGTTAGCGCAAGAAGCTGGCGCACCCACAGCGCATGGCCACCGCCCTGAACCATCACCTCGTTCCCAACCCATGACTTGCGTGACTAGTTTCTCAGCAGGCCGCTCACGCACTCTCCAGGATTTTCTTCTTGGTGCTCTCAAACTCCTGCTCGCTGATGAGTTTGTCGTCGCGCAATTTCTGAAGGCGGCGAAGCCGCTCATCGAACGGCAACTCCTCGCCTGACGGCTGTTTACCCAGCTTGATACCCGCCTCATCCATCGCGTCTTTGACGACTCCTCCCGTCATCCGCGCCCACGGTTCGACATCCCGGCGCGCCTCCTCCGGGTCGAGCTTGACGCCAGAGCCGGCCAAGCCCATACGCCCGATGCCAGCTATCATGTTTCCGGCAATAATCATCACCATGCCAACAACAGCTCGCATGCCCATCGAACGACCACGTTGCTCGAAATTGGTGAAGTCACCGAAACTCGCAGCGGCGGAAAAGAACGTGGAGATGAAGCAAATGAAGCCGATGACACTGACGGTCATGCCGATGTAGTAAATCGCCCTTCGCTCCGGTGGTATTTGTCGTTGTGGCATAAGTGGTGTTGGTCGAGCCGCCTGACGATCCAAAAGTTAAGCGAGGGCGGCCCGCTGCCGTTCGCCGCAGCGCATGGTTAGGCCATTCGTTCTCACGAGTCAGCTCGCAGTTTCGTAGGTGTCAGAAACGGCAACAACCACCCACCTAGCCACCACGTCAGTAAACTCAAGTTGAGCGCGGTAAACCCGGAAATGAACTGCCCTATGCATAGGGCAGCCCAAGTGAACTGAATCGTGAAGGCCAAATAAACAATGACCAAACCAATTACAGTTAATTGGAAATGCGCACCGCACACGCCGCAGCGGAAATGAAGCCTCAATGTGCTGAAATACTGGCTCCGGGTCAGCGCCACTCCGCACTTGGGACAACATGCTTGGTATTTCATGGTGCGATCAAATGGCCTAACGACCCAAGCTCAGCGACGGCCTCGGCGG
>RFVF01000198.1 GCA_009922615.1 Pseudomonadota bacterium | reverse complement strand
GCGTGCGGAACTTTGCCGAAGGATTCGGAAGTCTGCGGAACGGTGCGGAACGGTTCCGCATCGTTCGGCACCAAGTGCGATGGGGTGTTGTTTTCCATTGGGTTTGGTTGGCGAGTAAGGCGATGCGGCTGGCGAGAGAATCGTCTGCGGCATCGTGATTCAATTCTACCACGGGCGCGGTCAGTGCGGAAACGAGCGGCAATTTGCGGCATTGGCAACGGGCATGGTAGAATGTCGGCATGGAGCGCACCTGGAGGGATTTCAAAGGCGTCTGGATTCCGAAGGAGATTTGGCTCTCCCCGGACCTTTCGCTCATGGAGAAAGTCCTGTTCGTCGAAATCCACTCGCTCGACAACGAGCGCGGCTGCTACGCGTCGAACCGCCATTTCGCCGACTTCTTCGGCCTGAGCGACCGGCAGATTCGGCGCTACCTCGTCACGCTCAAAGCGAAGGGCCTCATCAGCATCACGATCCTCAACGACACCGACCGCGTCATCCGCGCTGCGGGGAAGTATGCGCGGGTAAAGGAACCGCAGTTGCGCGAGCTGCGGCAACTGGCCGTATCGCTCACCGAAAAGTTGAGTGTGCACCGCTCCCGGTTATCCACAGGGCGTCCGAGCACCCTGGACAGAAATGTCCATGGGGGGCGGAAGTAAACGTCCGGGGAGGGCGGACGGAAACGTCCATAAAGTAATACAATGAGAACTACAAAGAATAATCCAGGCCCGAAGGGGATAACTCCTTTGAAGAGAAAGAAAATGCGGGAAACGGAACGGCACGAACTGTTCGTTCACTGGCTGACGATGGTCCTCCAAGACAACCATGGACGCGCGGTTGTCCGCGCCATGGTGGAAGAGCACGAAATGCCGGTGATTGACGAGGCAACTGGCAGACGACGGCCCGCGACCACCCCGCGCCATCGGCCGGTCAATTTTCCACAGCACGATCAACCACGGTCGTGAATTGACCAGTGCGGCGCTATCGCTTAGTGTCGGCCCATGATTAGCGAGGTCTTGGATGAAAATGTGGTGGCCATCCCGGCGCTGCTGGTGGCGGGACATGGCATCAAACCAGGCAGTCGTCTGGATTGGAAGGAAACCGCGCAGCCCGACACGCTCACGGTGAAGATTCTGCCCGACTACGCCGCGCTGGCCACGAGCCTGCTGGGCGCTGGCCGGAAACACTTGCGTCCCGGCGCTGACCCGCTGGCCGAACTCGTCCGTGAGCGCGACGACGCACAACGCGAAGCCAGCTTGTGATCACCCATGTTCTCGACACCTCCGCCCTGCTCGCGCACTACTTGCGCGAACCAGGTGCGGAGGAGGTGAATGTCATTCTGGCCCGTGGGCCGGAGGAAAACGGCGTTTCCCTGGTCACTTTGGTGGAGTTGCGCGGACGCTTGGCGGAATTGCTTGCCGACCCCTTGGAAGCCGAGCGTGTTTTCAAGCTCTACACGGAAACGCTCACGGCGACGGTGCCCTTCACCGGCGAAACCGCCGAGGCCGCGATGGAACTGCGCGCTGCCACGCGCCCGCGCCTGCCTTTGGTGGATGCGTTGATCGCCGCCAGCGCCAAAGAACTCGGTGCGACGCTCGTTCATCGCGACCCACACATGGATGGGATACCCAAAACGCTGGTCAACCAGCGGATGCTATCACCCAAGCCGTCCACCACGTCGCAGTCCTGATTCCCGTCAACTGACGGGAGCCTCTACATACGGGTCAACAAACATGGTTTGTAGGGGTGCGATTCGCACTCGACCACGATTCCACGGCTCAACTGCCGGCTACGAGTTCCCCCAACGTGTCGTCGGCTAGCGCCCGACTTCGCGCTTTTTCCCTGCGGGCTATCGGGTGCCGTCCACCTATCCAGTGTCCTTTACCAAACAGCGCGAAGTCGGCCGCTAGCCGGTTCTATCGAACCGGGCCGACACGTTGGGGGGACGGGTTTAGAAAGAGCCACTACGGGTTTCGCTCATCGCAACGCGCCCGATGCGCGGAGGACTGGCCCGCACAATCTGCGGGAAAAAGCCCCGCCGCGAATGCGGCCGGTCAAACACGAGTCGCGCCGCAGGCGCGCACAATTTTTCCCGTGGTAGAATGAAACCTGAATCGGGTTTCAAGGTCAGTCGCCATTACCTCGCCGGCTCGTCCCCAATACGCATGTCGGCGCAATTCGCTGTATCCGCAGGTTTTACAACACGGGAAACCTTCGGCCTAGCAGGAGTGGCGGCTGGCTTGGGAACCATGAACAATGACCACCTCATCATCGGGGAGCGGCACGGCTGGGGCGACCCGGTGCGTTTTGGCATTTCTCCTACCGACCAGCGGCAACATCTCTACCTCATCGGCAAAACAGGCTCGGGGAAAACTACGCTCCTTCGCAATCTCATCGTCCAGCACATAGCCGCCGGCCACGGCGTCGGGTTGATTGACCCGCACGGCGATCTTGCCGATGAACTGCTTCACCTGATTCCGCCGCACCGCGCCGAGCACACCGTCTATTTCAATCCCGGTGATCTCGATTTCCCCATCGGGCTAAATTTGCTCGCCCGCGTTGCACCGGACGACCGGCCCTTGGTGGCGTCGGGCATCGTCGGCGCGTTCAAAAGTCTGTGGCCGGATTCGTGGGGGCCACGCCTCGAATACATCCTCTACAACGCGATTGCCGCGTTGCTTGATTGCGAGAATACGACCCTGCTCGGCGTGAACCGTCTGCTCACCGACGAGGTGTATCGAGCGTGGGTCATCCGCCAGGTCAAAGACCCGTTCATCCGCGCGTTCTGGCAGGACGAGTTTGCCGGCTACGACGAGCGATTCCGTCGCGAGGCCATCGCGCCGATCCAGAACAAGCTCGGCCAGTTCCTCGCTAGTCCCGTCATCCGCAATATTCTCGGCCAGGTGAAGAACAAGGTGAGCATCCCGTTCATCATGGACAACGAACGCCTCTTCATCGCCAACCTCTCGAAAGGAAAAATCGGCCACGACAAGGCGAACCTGCTCGGTTCACTACTGGTGACGCAGTTCCAGTTGGCCGCGATGGCGAGGACGAATCAGCCGGAACACGAACGCCGGGATTTTTACCTCTTCATCGACGAGTTCCAGAACTTTAGCACGGATGCGTTCGCGGCGATTCTGGCGGAAGCGCGCAAATATCGTCTCTGCCTCACGCTGTCGCACCAATACGTGGATCAGCTTTCGCTGCCCGTCCGGCAGGCGGTGTTCGGTAACGTCGGCACGCTGATTTCCTTCCGCATCGGCAACACGGATGCCGAAGTGTTACAGGCCGAATTTGGCCACGAGTTCGCGGCGCAGCAGTTGGTTGACCTCGACCGTCACCAAATTGCCGTCAAGCTTCTGGAGAACGGCACGAACCAGCAGCCCTTCCTCGCCAGGACCCTGCCACCGCTGAAACCCACCACGGGTCGGAGAGAAAAGTTGATTGCGCGTTCACGGGAGCGTTTCGCAGCCCGGCGGGAGGTGATCGAATCGAAACTGAATGAGTGGCTGGAAATGAGCCATTGAAGCCGACCAATCCCGACGCTATCCCTGTCGCCCAGCACGACCACTCGACTTCATAATGCGCCGAGGATGCTTTCGCGTTTCATGTTTGCCTCCGCAACGGTTTGAAATACCATGCCCGCGAAGACCTCGACCGGGATTGGAACTAAGCGCATGATCTGGATCGCC
>RFVF01000197.1 GCA_009922615.1 Pseudomonadota bacterium | reverse complement strand
GACTTCCGCGAACTCAGCGCCGAGCACACGCGCGGCTGCGTGGTGTTGGAGCGGCCCGATTTGGTGAAGCAACTCGTGGTGAAGCACGGCGCGCGCGACACCACCGTGCGCGGCACCGCGCTGGCCGAGCTCGACGCCATGACACCGCGCTTCAGCCAATGGCTCCCCGGCGAGGAGATTCCCGAGAAGCACTGGATGTATCGAATCGGGAAGAAATATTGGTTCAGCGACTTCGGCGCGTATCGCAACGCCAATCACAGCACAACCGCGAAGGCAAAATTCCAAGCCTTGCTTGCGAAGTCCTGAGGAATTGCAGCCGCAGATTTAGGAGCGTGGAGCGGCTGAGGTCAGCCCACCAGCTCGCGCAACGGCGTGATGCCGGAGTCCACGAGGTATTGCGGACGGCCTTGCGTGTCTGTGAGCGTCGCCGTGGTCACGTCGATGCCTAGACACTGGTAGAGCGTGGCGAAGACTTCCTGGAACTTCACGGGCCGGTCGGCCACGTCCGCACCGATGCGATCAGTCGCGCCGATGACCTGGCCGGTCTTCATGCCACCGCCGGCGAGCAACGCGAAGTTCGCGCGCGGCCAGTGGTCGCGGCTGTTCATGTTGTTCAGCTTGGGCGTGCGGCCGAACTCGCCCCACATCACCACGGCCACGTCACGGTCCAGGCCGCGCTCCTTCAAATCGGAGAGCAACGCGGAGAGGCCTTGATCAAGCAGGGGGAATTCCTCGCGGGCGCTGGGGAAGTTCATGCCGTCGCCGCCGTGCCAGTCCCAGCGGCTGAAGTTCAGCGAGACGACGCGCGCGCCAGCCTCGACGAGGCGGCGGGCGATGAGGAAGTTGCGGATCATGCGCGGCGCGCCATCGCGGAGATACTCGGGATTGTTCACGCCATAACGCTCGGCGACCTTGGGATGCTCCTTCGCGAGGTCGAGCGCGGCGGTGAGTTTGGAGTCGGAGAGAATGCCCAACGCCTGCTGGTTGTAGCTGTCGAGCCCGTCCATCTGGCCGGCGGCATCGGAGTCGCGGCGGAACTGATCCACCGCCACGCGCAGGCGCTCGCGGTCCTGCAAACGGTCGAGTGTGATACCTTGCAAAGTGAGATTCTGCACGCGCGCGTTCGGGTCTTTCGCGACGAGCTGCATCGGGTCGTGCGCGTGGCCGAGGAAGCCGCCTTCCCCGGGTTCGCCCCAAGTGCGGTTGCCGGTCGGATACATCAGCGAGAGATGCGCGGGCGCGCCGGGCGTGGCGCATTGCAGCTTGGAAACGGAGGAGCCAAAGCTCGGCCAGCCGCCGGCGGGCGCGAGGCGCTTCTCCTTCTGCGTGCGGCCAGTCATGCACTGAAAGCAGTCGTGCGCACCGTCGGAATCAGCCAGCGAACGAATGATCGCGAACTGGTCGGCCATCTTCGCGAGGCGCGGGAACAGCTCGCAAATCTCCATGCCGGGCACGTTCGTGGAGATGGGCCGCAATTCGCCGCGAATCCCCGACGGCGCGTTCGGCTTCAAGTCGAACATATTTGTTGCCGTGGTCTGACGCAGTGGTTCAGGCAATTATTCCTTTGACCAATTCGCCGCTGATGTCCGTGAGCCGGTAGTCCCGGCCCTCGTGACGGTAGGTGAGCTTGAGGTGGTCCACGCCGAGGAGGTGCAGGAGCGTGGCGTGGAAGTCGTGCACGCTCACAGGGTCCTTGGTGATGTTGTAGCCGAAGTCGTCGGTCGCGCCGTGGACGATGCCGGGCTTGAAGCCACCGCCGGCGGCCCAGATGGTGAAGCAGCGCGGGTGGTGGTCGCGCCCGAAGCTCTCCTTCTTGATTTCGCCCTGACTGTAGGCGGTGCGACCGAACTCGCCGCCCCAAATGACGATGGTGTCCTTGAGCAGGCCGCGTTGCTTGAGGTCCTTCACGAGCGCGGCGGCGGCTTGGTCCACTTCCTTCGCCTTGTTGGGCAACGCGCCGGGGAGGCCGCCGTGGTGGTCCCAGTCGCGGTGATTCAACTGGATGAAGCGCGCGCCGCGCTCGGCGAGGCGGCGGGCGATGATGCAGTTCGCCGCGAAGCTCGCCGCGCCTTTCTTCGCGCCGTAGAGCTCGAAGGTGGAGTCGGGTTCCTTCGAGAGGTCCATCAGCTCGGGCACGCTGGTCTGCATGCGGAAGGCGAGTTCGTAGTTCTCAATCTGCGCGGCGATCGCGGGGTCACCAAGCGCGCCGAGCTGAACGCGGTTCAACTCGTTCATCGCGTCAATCGTCGAGCGGCGCGCGGCGGAGCTGAGGCCGGGTGGGTTCGAGAGGTAAAGCACGGCGTCGCCGGCGCTGCGGAACGTGACCGCGCCGTGCTGCGCGGGGAGGAAGCCCGGACCCCAGTAGCGCGATTGGAGCGGCTGGCCGCCGCCGCCGGATTGCAGACAGATGTAGGCGGGCAGGTCGGCGTTTTCGCTGCCGAGGCCGTAACTGGCCCACGCGCCCATCGTGGGGCGGCCGGGCTGCTGGTGGCCGGTGCCGAAGAAGGTGACGGCGGGGTCGTGATTGATGGCTTCGGTGAACATCGAGCGGATGACCGTGGCCTCATCCGCAAGTCCGGCGATGTTGGGGATGACTTCGCTGAACTCCGTGCCGGCCTGACCGTGCGGGGTGAACTTGAAGGGGGAGCCGACGCAGAAAAGGTTCTTCTGCCCGCTGGTCATGCCGGTGATGCGTTGGCCTTGGCGGATGGAGTCGGGCAGGTCCTTGCCGGTCATCTCGACGAGCTTGGGCTTGGGGTCGTAGAGGTCGAGGTGCGACGGCGCGCCCGACATGAAGAGGTAGATGACGCGCTTGGCCTTCGGCTCGTGATGGAGGCGCTTCAGCAAGCCGGGCACGGCGGGGCCGCTGCCGGGGACGGCGGCAAAAGCGGCGGGCTTTAGCAACGAAGCGAGAGCAAGCGCGCCGAGGCCTGTGGAGTTGCGCTGAAGAAAGGCGCGACGAGTGAGGAATTTGTCAGTGAACGAGTTCATGGATTATTGGCTGATGGTTTCGTTCAGGTTGAGGATGACGTTGGCGACGGCGGTCCAGGCGGCGAGTTCGGCGGGCTTGGCACCGTCGGGGATCTTGAAGTCGCCGACTTTCAGGAGCGACTCGGCGGCGGGTTGCTCGGCGGTGAAGAGTTCGCGCTGCTTGGCCAAGGTCTTCTCCAGCACGGTTCGTTCGAGCGGACTCGGATTGCGCGCGAGGGCAAGTCGCCAGGCGTAGTTTAGCTTCGCGGCGTCATCGGCTCCGCCTTCCTTCAAGACACGCGAGGCGAAGGCGCGGGCAGCCTCGACATAGACCGGGTCGTTCATCAGCACGAGCGACTGGAGCGGCGTGCTGGTGCGGGCGCGACCGGCGGCGCAGACCTCGCGGTTCGGCGCATCGAACGTGAGCAGGCTCGGGTAGGGCGTGCTGCGGCGGTGGTAGATGTAGAGCGCGCGACGGTATTGTCCTTCGTCGTGCTGCTGCCGCCAGCCGCCGCCGCCCATCTCGTTGATCGACCAGATGCCGTCGGGCTGGTAGGGGAACACTGGCTTGCCACCGAGCTTGGGGTTCAGCAGGCCGGCGATGGCGAGCGCGTTGTCGCGGACGAACTCGGCGTCCAGCCGCGCGCGCGGGCCACGGGCCAGCAGGCGGTTCTCGCTGTCCTTGGCGAGCAGCGCGGGCGTGACGGCGGCGCTCTGTCGGAACGCGTGGCTCATTACCATTTGCTTGATGACGCGCTTCACGTCCCAGTCGCG
>RFVF01000196.1 GCA_009922615.1 Pseudomonadota bacterium | reverse complement strand
GCGGACGCCGCGGCGGTGCGCGCCGCCGCGGTCGCGCCGGCGGCGGCGGCCGCGGCGCTCGCGAGCGCGGTCCCGCTCCCCGTCGGCAGCTGCGCGCCAGAGGAGTACGCGGCGGCGCAGGAGGCGCACCAGGCGGTGTACGAGGCGGCGCGCGGGGCGGCGCGCCGGCACATGCCCCGCGCCGGCGCCGGCGCGCTCGCGCACGTGCACGGCCCGCTCGACGCCGCGGGCGTCGAGGCGCTCGCGCTGTTGCTGGCGGTGCACGGCCAGTGGCCCGACGGCGCGAACCAGTGGGGGGGCGCCGAGCCGAGCCGCGAGAAGCGGGACCTCTGGGCTTTCCTGGTCGGCGCCGGCCTGCTGTCCTAAGCGCGCCTGTAACTTTTTGTTTACTGCAAAATTACCGTAAACTCAGACTTAAGAGATTTGCCGCTCGCCGCGGCGGGGCGCCAACTCAATTCCCAATTTCAAAGAAATTGAAAATTGGGAAAACGATATCATTTTCGCTTACCGATTTTGCAATTCACCACGACCCCAATTCGAAGAATTGAAGCTGCGGTGAATTGCAAGATTTTTGTCTATTTTTTCAAATGGTTAAATTTGAATTTTTTATGTCCATAGTACAAGTCAGATGGCGCACAATCTTACTGCTGACAACCTTCCCAATTATTGGCACAGCGAATATTTGTTTCTGCTCTTGGTGGCATTATCTGTACTATTGGACTATCCCGAGTTGCCCGATGAGCTCCTCAAAACGTTATACGCTAATGCGCTCTCACACCGCGAGAATGCCTCCGTTGATGACGCCACTGGTGCTGAAGCCATTGTGCAATGGCTAGCAAACATTCTTGGCAACGCCGCGTCTGGTGTCGCCCCCAAAAGTGGAGTAGTCGAGCTCCCATACAGCCAGAAAGTGATAACCAGTATCAAAGCTGCAGCGTCCGAGATCGGGGCGGCGGCCGCGCAGGCTGTAACGATCCCGGCCCTGCTCGCTAAAGTCAATGAACGCGCAATTGAGCGATTTCCAAAAACGTTCCGCCACCCGGACCCCGACGCAATCCAGCTCATGGCACAGCTCTACTCGGCAGTGCAGGCCGCGGAGCCAGCCGTGGGGGCAGCCACCCCAATTGAATCGGATGCGGCCGCGGCCGCGTCTTCGCCCTTGGCGGACGCGCGTGCGCTCCTCGTGCGCGCGGGACTGCTGTAGAAACTCGGCAAGTTAGCCACGTAGTTACTCAGCGACTCAGCGACTCAGCGACTCAGCGACTCAACAAATTAAAGACCAAGCACCTTCAGCGTCTTTTTTTGCACCGGCAAAAATTGCCGCTCGCCGTGGCGGGGAGCAAACTTTATTTTCAAAAAAATGAGGAATTGCAAAAATGAATTTTTGTAGTCTTAGTACTACGAGAAAAAAATGGACACCCACCGTCAAAAATTATACCTGCGTCTCTCTGAGGAAAAACGCTTAGCTTTGCTGGAACATGTTGACTGGACCCCAGATAACAAATTAGTGACCGAATTTCAATCAATAATGTATGCGGTGTTAAGCTATGGAGATGTGCCCTATGAACTGATCATAAAAGTAATGGCACAGGCGCGCGAACACTGCAAGGATGCATCTGCATCTGCAGATGTAGATAAGATTCAACAAATAAAGATAAATCTACGAGACTTTCTTTATTACTTCGAAATCGATAACGACACAATCAATACTGACCTCGATAAGGTCAGTATTAGTCCAAATGTCAACCTCCCATTATGCAGTATGGACAAACTCAGTATCATTAATGACGCCAAGTGGGGGGGCGCTGCCACCTTCTTGAGCGGCATTGCCGTGGAGTTGCCGGCTGCAGCGGCCGGCGCCGCCGCTGCGCCGCCGGTTATCAAGGTTGTGCTCGACAAAATTCTAGAGTGCAACATGGAGTTAAGTTTGGGGGTATTCCGCTACCTGAAATGCAGTGAGATGCTTTTAGTGTCGCATCTATACTGGATTGTGCAAAACGAGGTCAATTGCACTCCTGTCGGTGAGTCTCCACACCTTACGGACGCGATCGAGTTCCTCAGGCGCGCGGGACTGATGCCGTAACTCAGCGCCTTAGTGACTTAACGACTTAGCATCTTCCGCTACTTTTTGTGCACCGCAAAATAAAAGCCCTCTATAATAAGAGGCGGCCACGGCAGGACCAGTAGTACATTTTACTAAAGCATGTCCACCGGCGCAGTCTTCAAGCTCATCGCCAACGACGGCCCACTTCAAGCCGTTCGCCGCCATCGGCTACGAGTACAACAAGGTGCGCCCGCAGTCGGGCGGCGCCAACCTCGGCGCGGGCGTCACCTTCAGCATCCCGCAGTTCGGCGACTTCTTCCACGACATGGTGTGCCGCGTGCGCCTCTCGGGCTTCGCGGCGCTGCCGCAGCAGACGCCGCTGCAGGGCACGGCGGCCTTCCCCGCGAACGTCACCGACGCCAACACGACCGTCACGTACAAGATCGTCGACGCCTTCGGCAACGTGCTGGTGAGCACGGCGAACTACGGCGCCGCCCCCTACTCGGTCACCTACAAGAACTTCGCCCGCTACTGCGAGTTCCCCGGCAACCGCCTCTTCCGCTCGGTGAAGTTCGACGTCAACGGCAACCCCCTCGACGCCTACGACGAGATGGTGCCCACGATGCTCGAGAAGTTCTGCACGCCGCCGCACAAGCGCGCCGGCTACGACCGCCTGGTGGGGCAGGAGGTCCCGCTCACGGGGTACTCCGGCCTCGACTACGCGCGCGTCACCGACGAGAACTACAAGAGCACGCCCGCCGACGTCATCACGCGGGCGGGCGAGAACCAGAGCAACCAGACGGTCGCCCTCTACCAGCAGGCCCAGCTCGCCGGCGAGACGGGCCGCGGCGTGCCGCTGGGCGCGACGGGGGCGCCGACCGTCGTCGGCTCCGCCGTCACCCCCCTCAACCCCGAGGGGCAGACGGCCCTCTTCCAGAACCAGTACGACGTGTCGCGCAAGCAGCTCTTCGTCTGCAACGGCCCGCAGACGCCCAAGCCCGCGCAGCCCCCGCTGGAGATCTGGAACAAGCTGCGCTTCTGGTTCAACGACGACGTGCGCCTCGCGGTCCCCTCCGTGTCGATCCCCTTCGGCCAGCGCTTCATCAGCATCGAGCTCTGCCAGCAGTCGGCGCTGGCCTTCGAGTTCCCCTCGATCTTCCTCGAGCAGACGACCGACGAGCAGCGCCTGGACCGGACGTCCCGGCGCACCAAGGTCTACTCGCCGATCTACCAGCCGGCGGGCCTCACGCCGATCAGCATCGAGCGCATCGAGCTCTACATCAACAACATCTTCGTCAACCCTGAGGTGCACGACATTTACATCAAGCGCATCGGCTTCTCGCTCATCCGCGTCTACCGCCAGCAGCGCCAGGCGATCGACGCCGGCGCCGGCGAGTCCCTCCTGTCGCAGCTCAAGTGGCCGATCGAGTACATGTTCGTGGGCATGCGGCCCACCTGGAACGTCAGCGCGGCGAACTCCAACCAGTGGCGCGACTGGCACCGCCTCACCCGCCTCGTCGACGCGACGTGCGACTCGGCGGTGCCCGAGCCGCCGAGCCCGGCGCCGTCCGTCGTCATGAGCAACTACGAGGGCGCCTCGGTCGCCGAGCTCCCCTTCAGCAACCTCAGCAGCTTCGTCGACCGGGTGATGCCCGACCAGTACTACTTGCCGGTGCCCACCGTCGACAGCATGGCGCTCACCTCCCACGGCATCGTCATCTTCGACAACTTCGCCG
>RFVF01000195.1 GCA_009922615.1 Pseudomonadota bacterium | reverse complement strand
TGGAGGCACTGCACGATATTTTGCCAAAAGATGCCGGATAGCTGTAAGAAGTTGCGCAACAATCCCGTTATCTACTCGGATGAATGATGCTGAAAAATTGAAGCTGGAGCAGGAGCTGAAGGAAGCCGCGCCGCTGATCAACCGCCTTAGTGATGGCCCTTCGGTGCTGCCGGACCACATCAAAGCCCGGCTTAACTCAGCGTTGGACAAGAAGTTCCCTCTAGCCGTGCCGCAAGCCGCTGAAGAACCAGCACCAGCTCGCAACAAGGCGGTTGAGCGGGAGAAAACTGAACCCTCGTGGCTGGAGGTGTGGCGTTGGTGGATTGGTCTCGCTACCGCTACCGCTGCTGTGGCGCTTGTTGTCGTCCTCAACCGGCCGGGCCCCAACCTGCCGCCGGTCATTCAGGTCGCCATGCTGGACTCGGTGGGGACGGTGCGGGGAACTGGTGAAAAACCGATGGATGTTCTCCAGCGGCAGTGGAAGGAGGCCAAACCGGTGGAGTTCGATGATCCTGCCAAACTGAAGAAGTGGGAAGGAGATTGGTCGGCCGCATCCAAGCAGACGGTCGTGAAGGTGGTTTACAACCGGGACACGGGCGAACTACGGATCAGCCTGCGCGTCAAGGGCGGTTCAACCATCGAGAAGGTGATTTTGGCCAAGGACGAGCGCGAGTTGCCCAAGCTCATTCTGGAGGCAGTAGCTTTCATCCGAAGCAAAAGCCAGTGACAGGTTGACGATTATTCCCGACAGGCCGAACTCCAAGGCGCGAACGATGAAATGGTCATGCCGGCAAAACCAGCAATCGCATTGGATTCGGTGTGCGCTTTGTTTCGTCCCGCTGAAATAACGTAACGAGCCTCATGTGCCGCTTTCTTTGCTTCCCTGCCTTCGTGTTGTTGATTGGCGGCCACGTCTCATTGGCCCAGACCGCTGCTTCCATGGCTGAGACTAAAGTGCAAGAGGCTGAATTGGTCCGAGTGATGGAGGAACACATGGACAACGGGAGATTTACTGAGGCAATCCCATTTGGCAAAGAGTTGGTAAGGAGAGCGGAAGCAAATTACGGGACCAACCACACCAACACGGCCGATGCCCTCGATCACCTTAGCAAAAGCTACAGAAAGGATTCCAACTACACCAACTCCGCTGCCGCCTGTGCACGGGCTCTAGAAATCAGGGAGAAAGTGCTTGGGCCAGAACATCCGGACACGGTGACCACGTTGAGCAATTTAGCCATACTCTACCGCAGTGCGGGAAATTTCGAGAAAGCCGAACCCTTGTTTCAGAGGACCCTAAAGCTCCGCGAGAAGTTGTTAGGACCGGAACACCAGAGCACGGCGAGAGCGTTGAACAATCTAGCTTCACTCTACCGCACAGTGGAGGATTTCGACAAAGCCGAACCCTTGTATCAGCGGACCTTAAAGATTCGCGAGAAGGTATTGGGACTAGAGCATCCAGATACAGCGACGACTCTGAGCCAACTAGCTTGGCTTTACCACAGTATGGGCGATTACGCGAAGGCGGAGCCTTTGTATCAAAGGAGCTTGAGAATCAACGAGAAAGTTGCAGGACCGGAACATCCAGACACAGCCGTTTCCCTCGCGAGTTTGGGTGGCCTATTCTTCGACATTGGAGATCATGCCAAAGCCGAGATTCACTACCAACGGAGCTTGAAGATTATGGAGAAGGTTGTAGGGCTGGAACACACAGACACGATGATACCGCTTAACAACTTGGCTGAACTCTATGTCAGCATGGGCGATTACGCGAAGGCGGAACCACTGTATCAACGGAGTTTGAAGATACTCACGCAGGCTTTTGGACTAGAACACCGCGACACATCAACGGCGATGAACAACTTGGCTGTGCTCTACCGCCAGATGGGCGATTACGCGAAGGCGGTGCCGCTGTACGAGCAGAGCTTGAAGATCTGCGAGACAGTCATGGGTCCGCAACACTCGAGCACGGCGACGACTTTGAACAACCTTGCTCGGCTCTATGTCAGCATGGGCAATTCCAGAAAGGCCGAAACTTTGTACCAGCGGAGCCTAAAGATCCAGGAACAGGTATTTGGGCCGGAACACCCGGACACGGCGACGATGCTGAACAATTTAGCCTCGTTCTACCGCTCAATTGATGATTTCGCGAAAGCGGAGCCGTTGTTCGAGCAGAGCTTGAGAATCTATGAGAAGGTTTTCGTGGCGGGACATCCGAATGCACTGATGCCGTTGAACAACTTGGCCCTCCTGCAACTCGACTTACGGAAATTTGATGATGCCCTTTCCTCGGGGCGGAAATACAAGGCCACGTCGGAGCGAGCCTTGGGAAATATCCTGTCTTTCGCACCTGAGCGCCAGCGCATGATCTACCAGGACGAAGTGAAACTTCCAGTGGCAAACCTGCTGGCGACTCTGGGCAGCGCTTCAGATCTGGCGGAGTTCACGTTGCGGACCAAGGGGATTGTGCTGGACTCGCTCTTGGAGGATGAACTGACGAGCCGACCACAGAAGGTCTCAGTAGACTCCGGACCGAGCAGGAACGTTTGGAGCAGCAGGTCGAAGCGTTGCAGACGACGTTGGCGCGGAATGTGACCTCTGTGGGGCAGGTGCGTCGGGCTTTGCGGGTCACTGTTCCCGACGTCCAAAAAGGACTGTCTAAGGACACGGTCTTACTGGAGTTTGTCCGGTACTGTCATTATCTTGCCAGAGGGAAGTGTGAGATTCGTTACGGTGTGGTGATGGTTGGCAATGAAACGGTCGCGCTAAACGATGCCGAGGTCAGCGAACCTGTCTGGGTTCCATTGGCCACTGCAGAGGCCGTTGAGCGGAACTTGCAAGAGTATGGGACAATAATGCGTGGGGAGAAGAAGGGCGAGTCCAGCCAACTGCACAAGCTCTACGCACAACTGGTTGAACCAATCCAGAGTCGGCTGCCAGAAGGGATAACCACGCTGATCATCAGCGCAGACGCGGAATTGAACTTCATCAGTTTTGCCACGCTGGTCGATGCGCAGGAACGGTTTCTGGCTGAACGATACAGCATCAGGTATGTGGCGAGTGGACGCGACTTGGTGACTGGGGCGACCGGACAGACGGGACCGCGGCATTTGGCTGCGTTTGCCGACCCAGCTTTCGCCAAGCGGCCGGCAGTTTTAGGTATGCGCGAAACCAACGCCGTGCAGTTGACCATGCAGAGTGCGGACCGGCGGGATTATGACGGGACATCCTCCACTTGGCGACGCATGGTTTTTTCCTGCCAGACAATTCGCCAACGAACCGACCGCCGATTCAGACTCGGCTGGTGGGCGAACAGCGCCAGCCAGTTGCCTTTCGCAACCCGATGCAGCGAAGTGGGCTGGCGTTCGCCGGGGCACAGTTGACTTTGGAAGCGTGGAAACGAGGTGAAGTGCCGGACACTGAAAACGACGGCATCCTGATGGCGCAGGAAGTTGGAACGATGGATTTGAAGGATACCTGGCTGGTTGTTTTATCGGCGTGCGACACCGGCATTGGTGAAGCGCGCAACGGTGAGGGTGTTCTGGGACTTCGTCGCGGCTTTGTTCAGGCCGGAGCGCAGAACCTGTTGATGACGTTATGGCCTATCAGCGACAGGTGGTCGGTTGAGATCATGAAGGCGTTTTACGAGAAGGCGATGGCCAGCGGGGATGCTCCTCAGGCAATGGCGGATGTTCAGGCCGAGTGGTTGTCGAAGCTGCGCAAAGAGAAGGGTGTGTTGATTGCTGCTCGCATTGCCGGCCCGTTCGTGTTGAGCACCCGAGGCCGGCAATCAACTAAGTGATTGAACGAGAGCAGAAGTCCCGCTGCTCGCTGTCTGCCTATCGCGGCAAATCGTCTCCCGGCATCGGCGGCACGCAGGGCACCTTGGCCATTGCGGCGTGGAGCCGGTCCACATTGCCCCGCTGCTCACGACGCTCCAGCTCCGCGAAGTTCTCCACGGCCCCCACCAGTTCCTCCAGCTTCTGCCGCGCGAACGC
>RFVF01000194.1 GCA_009922615.1 Pseudomonadota bacterium | reverse complement strand
GTGCTCGACCTGGCCGACGAGCCGGTACTCGTAGGCGCCGCCGGCCGCCGCCGGGATGCGCACGCTCGGCGGGAAGTAGCGCGCGTAGTGGCCGCCGAACTGGCCGCCGAGCCGGTCGTACAAGTTAAAAGCACAGAAGAGCACCTCGGGGATCATCTTCAGCGAGTAGACGCGGGCCGCGCGCGTCACCCGCGCGCAGGCCGGGCAGCGGTAGCCCGTCACCGGCTCGACGACCGTGCGCAGCGCCCGCGAGAACTCCTCGGGCGTCGCCGGCGGGCCGCCGGGCAAGCGGTCGAAGTGGAACATGTTGAAGATGATCGCGTGGTCGGTCTGCACTGAGACGTCCTTCTTGCACTCCAGGCAGCGCAGCGTGCAGGCGAACCGGTGGCGGAACACCTGCGCCACCGCGCCGCCACGCCCGCCGCCGCGCCCGCCGCGCCCGCTGTAGCGCCCGCCGCGCTCGCCACATATCTGTCGACGAACTCGCGCACGGCAACGGCCGTGCGCGACGAGCCGGGGCCGAGGGGCGTCGCCTGCACGGCGCGCGCGAACGCAGAGCAGCCGATCAACATTTGCCAGAGGCTGTTGAAGTAGCAGACGGCGCCCGTGTTAACCTGCCCGAACGGGCCCGGCACCAGCCTGCGGTCGTAAGGGTCCATCTGCTGACCTATCTTAAAAAATTAGACGGTTCAAGTGCACTCAATGGTTGCCGCTTGCGGCGGCCGTCTCGGCCTCGAGCATCCATAAGTCCAGGGCCACGCCTGCAGTGCGCTCGTCAGCGTCTTCTAAGTTTCCTAAGTTTCCTAAGTCGTTTTCGGAAACTTTGGAATCTTTAGCGCCGCGCCTGCCCTCGCCGCGCCTGGGCGCATCCATCACGAAGGCGTAGCGGCGCAGCGTCACTTCGGCGCGCGCGCGGGCGCCGCGCAGGCCGCCGGCAACGGCGATCCAGTGCGCGCGGTGGGCGGGCGGCGCCACGAGCGACACCACCCCCCAGGCGCCGTCGCGGTCGGGGGCCGCCGGCGCCCGGGTGCCGTCGGCCGCCACGATGGCGTCGGCCGCGCCGGCCGCGCGCAGCCGCGCAGCTGTAAGGTCTTTTGTGCGCGTGTTCGCCAGCTTGCCTGCGGCGGACACTGCTGTGGTTGCCGTAGAGTCTGCGGCGGACACTGCTGTGGTTGCCGTAGAGTCTGCGGCGGACACTGCTGTGGATGCTGCGGCGGACACTGCTGTGGATGCTGCGGCAGGCGCAGCTGCAGGCGAGTGCGCTGGCGCAGCCGCGCTCGCAGGTTCGTCAACGACCAGCAAGCGGATGCGCCCGAAGCGGTCGGTCGCCATCACGATGCCGGTCAGCTCGACGCGGACAGCGCCGGGGGCGGCGACACGCGCGCGCCGCTTCATTTATATTGGCGGCGGGTCGCTTTTAATGTGTTCACGTGTTCACGGTACCGTACACGGATCACACACACGGTTCCGTACATGGTTCCTCACACGGTTCCATGCACGGTTTCTCACACGGTTTCTCACACAGTTCACACACACGGTTTCACACACACGGTTCATAAGTATAGTACATGGCGCACACCTTATGATGCGCATCTCTCGATGCGCACCTCATAATGTACACTGTCTACAGTCTACGGTTCTTACTAATATAGATTAGGGCCTCTTATTTTAACTTATTGCCCTAGTCTTGGATTCGCAAACTTGCAAACTTGCAAATGATTACATCGTCGAGCGGGCATAGTCGCCGTCATTGTACCGCGACTGGCCGATGACGGCGCCGTCAGCCAGCGAGTAGGTCGCGCGCGTGCGCGACTCGAAGACAGCGTTGGGGCCGAAGGGGTCCATGTTGTACTCGAGCACCTCGGGCGCCACCGTGAGGTGACCTTGTGGATGGCCTCGTACTCTTCGGTGCGCTTCTGCGCCGAAGAGTCGTCGTCGGCCGGCACCTCGGGGCCCAGCCAGGTGAGCGAGCCGGCGCCTGATCTGATGTTTGAACGACTATAGATTTCTGCACGTGGCCGGTCTGCCAAATCAGCATTACATACATTTGCCCACCATGTCAACGCTGGGATTGGATTAGCAGGCAGAGCATCTCCAATTGCAGGCGCCCTGTTCAATTGGGCCCGGCCATTATTTCCAGCACCATGCCTGTTTGAAGCCCATAACGCTACCGACATATACCGGTAAGCAAGCATAATGTCGTCTGCTGGTTCTTGGACATTGATGCCGCCACCACCTAATACCAAGCAGAACAAATTGAAGTTTTTAGTAACATAGTATTCTAATGTATCCAACGTATTGAGAACATAGAATAACATTGGACCTTTGTGTGCATCGATCGTGTTTTGATCGATTACTTGGCCGTATGGCAGAATAGCTGTGCCATTTGCAATATTTACAGCACCACCGGCGCCCAATTCTCGAAATCGACCCGCTGCGGCAATCATATTATTCTGCACAGTAGTCGTATTAGCATCTACAGCGACTGGCAATCTCTCTACAGCAATTGCCCTAGTTTTGCCATCTTCGTTAACAGCCTTTTGTGCTGCAGTTGCTCCATCCGTAGTTGATGGTAAATTTTTGACTAGTTGATACAGTGTTTGGCGCCACGACATATATCTATCAATTGCTTGTGGGTTCGGTGAGTCATTATTGGCACCAAATGCTGTCTTCTGTCCCATGAAGTTGATTACCGATCGTTGTAATGACTCGATAACGGCATCCCGGATCGTTAATTTTACGTTCTCAGCAAACAGGGCTGCCGCCGGCGCGGCGGCTGTGTATGCGACCAATCTGCCAGCAACCACAGCCCCGATGAGGGCGCCGCCGCCAGCGGCAGCGGTCACAAATGCATTACACAACCTCAGCAAATTCGTAGCCACAAATGTTCGGGCAGCGGCCAATAACGCTAGCGTCGGACAGTACTGGTCGGGATCAGTTAGCGCAGTTGGTGCGACAGGTAAGGCGGCAGCGGCCTGCGCTGCAAGGTCGTCTCCAGCCGCGATTAACGCACGCGCTTGCGTCACTGCTGCAGTAGCAAATGCCGTAGCAACATTTTCCATATATTGTTTATGCTCGTCACTCTCACCGGCGTATCCGGCCATCGCAGGAAAGCCGGCGCCGGCGCCGGCGGCGGCGGCGCCTTGAGCCACCGCAACTGCCGCATTAACCACTGCATTCAACACATTATCGGGTGCGGCAGCCGGCCCATTCACAGCCTGCAAGGCTGCGACGCTGGCTGCGTTACCAACAATTAATCTCGCAGTGTATAGAGCCAAATACGATTCATATGCACAATTTCTGACCGCCTGTGTTGCCGTAAAGGCGGCATCACCGAAATAGCGAGCCGTGTTGTTGACGGCGACGGCGGCGGCAGCCGCCACCGCCGCTAAAGCTACACGCCGCTCAGCCAGTGAATTATGGGCTATCGCAGCATTTACAGTATGCTGATTCAACACAAGCGCAGACGCATCAAATACGTTATCGGCAACCGCCGCGCCCAAAACCGTGGCAATGTCTGCGATGGCCGCACTAGTCCCATAGAAACCCGAAAGATCCATATATGCGTAGAAATCGTTTTCCATCTGTTGTTGGATCTGCATCAACAACCGGCCAACGCCCCGACCGGGTGCGCCATCGTTAAACCCGCGGCTGTGGCCGATGCCGACAGCGGGCCCGGCCTCGTCCCAGTCCTGCCGCGACTGGTACACGGAACCGAACAGGGGCTTGTTGAACATCTGGTCCGACAAGAACTTCGGGCGCCCCATGCCGAGGGCGTTGTCGCCGCGGAAGATCCGGTGGATGAAGCCCGCGGAGCCCGCGTTGGTGCAGTCGCTGCCGTAGTAGTCGGGGGTGATGGTCCGGTAGGGGTTCGCGAGCATCTGCAGGAAGGCCTGGGTGGTGTTTTTCGGGTTGGCCAACGTGGCGGCGTCACTCAGCACCTTGTACTGCTCGCCCATCATCTGGCAGGCGAACTGCTCGAACGTGTACTCGTAGTTGTAG
>RFVF01000193.1 GCA_009922615.1 Pseudomonadota bacterium | reverse complement strand
ACCGCCGACATGCTGTACAGGCGCCGGGCCCTCTCCGCGATGCGGGCGCGGTCAAGGCCCGGGGCTCGCCGCAGCGCCCCCACGAAGTCGGCAAGGCTGTTGCAGCGGTACCCCGAAACGCCATCTTCGACGGTCTCCCAGAAGGCCCCAAACGCGGTCGTGACGACAGGCGTCCCGCAAAGCTGCGCTTCCACGGCAGACCCGCAGAACGGCTCGATGAAGTTGGAAGGCGCGATCATTGCCACTGCGTTGCCCAGCAGGGGCGCCCTGGCGTCGCCCAGCACGGGCGGGTGGGCTTCAATATTTTTGGCCTGGGCGACCCAGGGCGCCGGGTCCCCCTGGCCCACAACCACGAACCGGGT
Source organism: Pseudomonadota bacterium (assembly GCA_009922615.1). Taxonomy (GTDB): domain Bacteria; phylum Verrucomicrobiota; class Verrucomicrobiia; order Limisphaerales; family SXTU01; genus SXTU01. The sequence goes on along the minus strand of RFVF01000193.1, from coordinate 3,645 downwards.
CTCCGGCATGTGCTGGGCGATGGCGACGATGGTCGGCAAGCCCTTAGACTCGGTGATGCGGCCGAAGTACAGTATGTATGGAGTGTCGCTTTGGCCGTCAGCGCCGAGGCTTTGGCCCGCGAAAGCGCGCGCCGGGTCCGGCTCCAGGACGACGGGCCAGGCGTCCAGGTCATAGTAGTTGGGCGCGACGAACTCGTAGTTGCGCCCCCACTCGAGGTGCCGCCGGCCCAGGTGCCAGTGCATCCAGCCGGCCGTCTCGTAAATCCGGTAGGAGAGCGCCCCGTTGGTGCAGGTGTACCCGATACCCGACTCCACGTGAAAGCACCGAGGGGTTGCCTCGACGAGCGCCGGCGAGGGCCCGAACACGTGACAGACGATGTCGCCATCGGCCGCCCGAGCCTTCAGCGCGTGGGCGGCCAGCTGTGTGAACGTGGTGGTCAGCTCGTTGTTGTTAACGTCCTTCGAGTAGTCCTCGTCCTCGCTGGTGCGCTTGGAGATCGCCTTGAGGGCCGCCTCGCTCAGTATCTGGACCTTTTCGGCGGCGGCGCTGGCGCTCACGCCGTTGCTGTACTCCACGACGTGCCACCCGTGGGCCTGCATCATCTTGGCGAACCTGAGGATCTTGCCGGTGAATGCGCAGTGGGAGTAGTGCTGGTTCACGACCGTGTGCGGGAGCCCCACGACGTGCAGGACCCCCTTGACGCCAACGCTCTCGGCGTTCTTGGCATCTTCGATATCTTCGATGACCTCAATCTTCATCTCTATTTTCTGCGCCGGCGCCGTTTAAATGTACCACATCAGGGGTATCCAACTAATTTTACATCCCATTCATGCACAAAGGCCCAAAACTACTTTTATGTGGGCAAAAACTGTCTTGTTGGGACAAACCACTATGCAATATACAAATTAATTTGGCAGTTTCCGATCGCCGCGAGGTTAATTCGGACCTCAATGAGATCTCCAGCTGTAACAGTAGCTGTTGTACTCGATAGTGTAAATGTACGGCGCCCAGTAGTACTACTAAAGTTTGTAGCCGGGATTGTGACGCTTGCGGGGTTCCCATTCAAATGCACAGTTGCTGTAGCTGAAGCCAAAGTTGACGAATATCCTGCCGCGGCTACGAGGATACCAGAATATGGGGTGACAAACCCATTAGAAAGTACGTTTAATGTTGAACCGAGCGTTGTTGTGGCAAACAGCGCAGATGGCAAATTATATTGCAATACGTTGCTCGCCGCAGTGCAATTTCCGCCAAAACTTACTGAGAATCCGCCAGGGGTCGCCCATGACGGTACTGCCCCTGTTGTCCTTAATTGCTGACCAGCTGTCGTTGAAATCGCCAAGAAGGTCGTTACCCCTACGGCGCTCTGGTATGGAATGCCCCCCGCAGCGCCTGCAGCGATATTCGTCGCAGTGGTCGCAGTAGAAACAGTGCCCGTCAATGTGCCGGACACGGTAAGATTTGTCACTGACAGAAGAGTGGTTCCAGGGTTGTATGTAAACGCCGTAGCTGTCTGGATTGAGCTGTTTGCCAAGGTTCCATTGTTATCTGGTGTGAACGTGATATACCGAGTCGAATTAGCACTTGTGGATATAGTTTCGACGGTGTCAGACCCTGAAGCCTGGCCATTCAATGTGGTACACGTGACCGTGGCACACGTAATAAGGCCAGTCCCTGTAATCCCATTACCGATAAATAAGCTTGGGGTTCCAGGAACAACATAAATTTGCGTGGCAAGCGTTGGACTAATTTGTAATGCTGCGGAGGTAGTAGTAGCCGTTTCTGAAGTAAACACAAGATACCGAGGGCTTGCAACTGATGTCGCTGTTAAAGCGACGTTGGTGGCCGAAGTTGCATTTCCCGTTAATGCGCCAGAGAAAGACTTGCAATTAATTATCCCTGCTGTCGAATCTCCGACGGTTAGCGTAGAAAGCCCAGGATTGTATAATAATTGGTTCGCGGTGGCACTTGCAATAAACGCGCTAGCGGTGCCACTAGTTCCTGGGGTGAAAGTAGAGCCGGTGAACATAATATTTCTGTTACTGGTTACGGTGGTAGAAGTTATAGTCACTGATGTTGCGCTTCCGTTGAATGTAGTGGCCGTAACGCTGGCGCAGGTGAGCGTCCCTCCAGTGTTCACCAAAGCAAACGTATTTGGGTTATACGTGAATGCCGTTGCATGTGCGTACAGTGTAGTTGCTGCCGACCCACCCGTAGTATTAGTGAATAGCATACGAAACGTGCTGGCCGTAGCAGTGTTTGTAATGGTAATTGACGATCCAGACCCACTAGCCCCTTGAGGGATTGTAAAGTCGAATACTGCAGCTGATGATGTGCCACTATTTGTCACTATCGCAGACGAGCCAGGGGCTCCAGTGGAGACGGTCCCCACCGCAATTGTTGCTGCGCTTCCGGTTGCTCCACTGCCAGTAAGCCCGGTCGCACCGGTGAGTCCCGTTGCACCGGTGAGTCCCGTCGCACCATCTGTGCCTGTCAGACCGGTCGGGCCTGTTGCGCCGGTCGAGCCGGTGAGTCCCGTTGCACCACCAGGACCCGTTGGGCCCGTCGCGCCTGTCGCGCCGGTCGCGCCGGCCCCGGTCGCACCGGTGAGTCCCGTTGCACCATCAGGGCCCGTTGGGCCCGTCGCGCCAGTAGCCCCAGTTAAGCCCGTCGGGCCGGCCGCACCGGTGAGTCCCGTTGCGCCTTCAGGGCCCGTTGGGCCAGTGGCGCCGGTCGCGCCGGTAGCCCCGCTCCCGGTCGCACCGGTGAGTCCCGTTGCACCATCAGGGCCCGTTGGGCCCGTCGCACCAGTCTCGCCGGTAGCCCCGATGGGGCCCGTCGCGCCGGCAGGCCCAGTCAAGCCAGTGGGGCCTGTATTACCAGTGGGCCCTGTATCGCCAGTCAGCCCAGTCGCGCCGGCCGGGCCAGTTGCGCCGGTTTGGCCGGTAGCTCCGCTGGGCCCGGACGCGCCCGTGGCGCCAGAGGGCCCGGTTGCGCCCGGCTGGCCGTTAATCCGGTACAGAAGAATTACAGACGCGTTGTGCGCAATACTCCCGGAGATAGTGGTTGGCGCCCCGAGCGTGTATTCCACGTAGCCGACCGCCATGGTCACAGTCCCTACTACATAGCTGTAGTACGTCGATGCGTCATTTGAGCGCTGGATGATGATCACGCCCCCCGGTGAGATGCTGGCAAGAATAACGCTTTGGTCATTGCCACTCGCGTCGAAGTCACTCACGGCCAGAAGAGTCGCTGACGCCGGCACCGCATCGTTCAGACGGAGATATCCACTTGCAGGGGTTCCAGTGGTGGCACTGTTAAACTTGTAGTTGAAACTACTGCTGGACTGCCCGGCGGGCCCAGTCGCACCGGTAGGGCCAGTAGCGCCGGTTAAGCCAGTTGCGCCATTAGGGCCGGTGGAGCCAGTTGCGCCGCTAGGGCCGACGAGTCCAGATGCACCGGTCGGGCCAGTCGCGCCGGCAGGGCCGGTCGCGCCTTCAGGGCCGGTCGGGCCAGTTGCGCCGGCGGGGCCGGTCGCGCCGTCAGGACCGGTCGCGCCGGCAGGGCCAGTCGCGCCTTCAGGGCCGGTCGGGCCAGTCGCGCCAGCTGGGCCGGTCGCGCCGTCAGGACCGGTCGCGCCGGCA
>RFVF01000192.1 GCA_009922615.1 Pseudomonadota bacterium | reverse complement strand
GGAGAAGGATTTCATCACCATCGTGCAGAAGCGCGGTGCGGCCATCATCGAGGCCCGCGGCCTCAGCTCCGCTGCGAGCGCGGCCAACGCCGTGGTGGACACCGTCCGCCGCCTCACCACGCCCACGCCGGCAGGTGACTGGTTCAGTGTCGCCGTCTGCTCGGATGGCAGCTACGGCATCGAGAAGGGCCTGATGTTCAGCTACCCGATCCGCACCGACGGCAAGAAGTGGGAAATCGTCCAGGGCCTGCCCGTGGGCGAGTTCAGCCGTGCGAAGATCACCGCGACGGAGAACGAGCTAAAGGAAGAAAAAGCCCTCGTGGCCGATCTGCTGCCGAAGGCCTGATCCGCAAAATCTCCACCACCCCGGCCCGACGGCTCTGCCGTTCGTGCCGGGGTTTTTCGTTTACACCACTTCCACCGGACACTTGGGAATCGCGTCGAGGAACGCCTGGCCGTAGCGCTTATTCAGCACGCGGTTGTCCAGCACCACGACGATCCCGGTGTCGGTCTTAGTGCGGATGAGGCGGCCGACGCCTTGGCGGAATTTCAGAATCGCCTCGGGCAAGCTGAACTCGCTGAAAGCGTTACCACCGCGCGCTTCGATGGCCTCGATGCGCGCCTCAATGAGCGGGTGGTCCGGCACGGCGAAGGGCAGCCGCGTGATGATGACGTTCGAGAGCGCCTCGCCCGGCACGTCCACGCCCTGCCAGAAGCTGTCGGTGCCGAAGAGCACGCTGTCCACGTTGTCCTTGAACTTCTCGAGCATCGTCGAGCGCGGCGTGCCAGTGCCCTGCACGAAGCACTCCAGCCCCAGCTCCTCAAAGAAGGGCTGCATCCGCTCGCCCAGCTCCTGCATCAGCTTGTAGTTCGTGAAGAGGACGAACGCCTTGCCGTGCGTCTGCCGGATGAAGTGCTTCACCCAATGTTCCAACGCCTCGCGATACCCCGCGTCGCGCGGGTCGGGCATCTTGTTGGCAACGTAGACCTTCATCTGCCGCTCGTAGTCGAACGGCGAGCCGAGTTGGAGCGCGGTGGCCCTCTCCGCGCCGACGCGGCGGACGAAGTAGGTCAAAGCGGCCGAGGGTCGAGGGCCGGGGGGCGAGGGGGCGCGCTCGCTTTCGACTCTCGACTCTCGACCCTCGACTCGTGCGCTCGTCCCCAGCGTCGCACTCGTCATCACCACGCTTGTGTCGCTCTCGAACAAGCGACGCCGCAGGTAGTCCGCCACGTCCACGGGCGCGGCGTTGAGCGAGAGGTTGCGCTGCGACTTGCCGCCGCGCTCGACCCAATACACGTAGTCCTGTCCCTCCTGGCTGAGGAACGCCGCGATGGCCTGGCGTAGCTCCAGCAGGCGGCGGTTGCACTCCATCAGCTCCTGGCCCGTGTCGGCGTCCTCGGAAGCTTTCACCAACTCGCTCACGGACTCGCGCAGGCGCTGGATGGGCAGCGTGACGTTGTCCTTCACGAGGTCGGGCGCGCGGATGCGCAGCTCCTTCCAATCGCGGCGCGCACCGTCACCGCCGGAGCCGAAGCGACTGCGGCTGTCGGACTCGCGGCCGCGCTCGTTCATCGCGTCGCAGGCTTCCTCGACTTGTTGGAAAAACTTCTCCGACTCGCCGAGCAGTTCATCCACGAGCTTCACGGACTTGCCTTGCCGCAGTGTGGCGAGCAAGCCCTTGCCGGATTTGGGATTCCACAACCGCCCGAGCGCGAAGCGGAGCTGTCCGCTCGACACGCTCAAGCCCACGTGTTTCGCCGCGACATTTTCGACCGTGTGCGCCTCGTCGAAGATGAGAAAGTCATTCTTGAAGAGGATCCCGCCCTCCTGCTCCTCGCTCACCGCGCCGAGCAGCGTGAAGAAAAGCGTGTGGTTCAGCACCAACACGTCGGCGGCGAGGATGCTTTTGCGGGCTCGCTGAAAAAAGCACAGCCCGTGGTCCTTTGCGAAGTCCGATTGGTGCCCGCAAATCTTCGGCGAGCACAGTCCGCGCTCGGAGCACACCTGCGCCCAGACCTTGTGATCCGGTTCCAACTCGAAATCAGACAAGCTGCCGTCCTTCGTCTCCTTCGACCACTCGTGAACACGTTTCAACTCCTCAATCTCCGGCGAGGTGAAGAGCGCGTCAGCCTGCTGCATGGCCTTGTGCAGTCGCCGCGAGCAAAGGTAGTTCGCGCGGCCCTTGAGCATGGCGTAGCTGAACTTCACCGGCACCGGCAACGCGCCCAACACGGCCGCGAGCATGGGCAAATCCTTTTGCGTGAGCTGCTCTTGGAGATTGATCGTGTGGGTGCAGACGATCGCTTTCTTCTGCTTCGCCACCGCGAAGAGGATCGAGGGAATGAGGTAGGCTAGCGACTTGCCCACGCCTGTGCCGGCCTCCACGACGAGGTGCTCATTGCTGACGAGCGCGCGTGCCACGGCCACGGCCATCTGCTGCTGCTCGGGGCGGAACTCGAAGTTGCTCGCCTTGGACAGCACGCCGGTCGGGCCAAAGATTTCCGCGACCTGCTGGACGAGGTCGGTGCCGGCCCCGGCGGGCTGGTGTTCTATGGCGGCAATCACGAGCGGCCGCAACTATGCGAAGCGCTGCGCACACGAGGCGAGGGAAAAGGGCAGGGGATGGACGCTGCGTGGGTTGTCCCAGCTCCGCTTCGAGGCTAGACGCCTCCGCCCGTTTCCCCTAGTTTCCGCGCCGTGTCAAAGGCTGCCCAGTCCAGCGCGGCGACTTCCCCAGTGGCAGACCTGCCGTTCGAGGAGGCGCTTGCGAAGCTCGAGGCCATCGTGGAAGCGATGGAGGCTCAGGACATGCCCTTGGAGAGTTTGCTGACGCGTTATGCCGAAGGCACCCAGCTCGCGGCCGTTTGCCAGAGGAAGCTCGCCGAAGCCGAGGTGAAGGTGCTGCAACTCGAAAAGAAAACCTCCGGCGAATTCAACCTCACGCCCGTGGCCGTTGGGACGGCCGACTAGCCCATCACGTCCGTGCCGGGCCGCTTCATGCGCAGCCTTGCTCTTATTCCCGCATTTGCCCTAACTTACTTTCGCAAACTATGAGCCGATACCTCGATATGGTGGACAGCCCCGAACACGTCAAGCGTCTGACGACTGAGCAGCTTGCCCTGCTCGCCGAGGACATCCGCGAAGCCCTCATCACCAAGCTCGCCAAGGCCGGCGGCCACCTCGGCCCCAACCTTGGCGTCGTCGAGCTCACCATCGCCATGCACCGCGTGTTCAGCACGCCCAAGGACAAGTTCGTCTGGGACGTCAGCCATCAGGTTTACGTCCACAAACTCCTCACCGGCCGTAAAGACCGTTTCCACACCATCCGCCAGACCGACGGCCTCAACGGCTTCGCCCTCCGCACTGAGTCCGAGCACGACAGCTTTGGCGCCGGCCATGCCGGCACCGCCCTCTCCGCCGCCCTCGGCATGTGCGCCGCCCGCGATCAGCGCAAGAGTGATGAACACGTCGTCTGCGTTTTCGGCGACGCTGCGTTGACCAACGGCGTGTCCTTCGAGGCGTTGAACAACATCTCGCACACGACCAAAAAGTTCATCGGCATTCTCAACGACAACGAGTGGTCCATCGCCAAAAACGTCGGCGCGATCTCCGGCTACCTCAACAAACTGATCACCAACCCCACCTACAATCAGCTCCAGAAGGACTTTGAAGCCTTCATGCGCCGCACGCCCCGCGGTGAGATCACCTACAAGCTCGGTCAGAAGGTCGAGGAAGCCGTCAAGGGCGTTGTCAAGGAACTCACCCTCCGCCACAATCCCTCCAGCACCGAAGATGAAGGCCGCGGCGGCTTCGGCAGCAGCCTCATCTTCGAGGAACTCGGCGTCCGTTACCTCGGCCCCATCGATGGCCACAATCTCCCCCTGCTCATCGAGGCCTTGGAATTCGCCAAGAACTGCGATTATCCCATCGTCCTCCACGTGTTGACCAAAAAGGGCAAAGGCTTCGACGCCGCCCTCAAACACCCCGAGAAATTCCACGGCCTCGGACCCTACTGCGCC
>RFVF01000191.1 GCA_009922615.1 Pseudomonadota bacterium | reverse complement strand
CTGTAAAATCCACTTGTCTATATAGCAAGCTATCTTCGTAATTCTGGGGCATTGAGCTGATTGGATTAAGTCCGGAATTAGTTTGAGCAGTATCAATCCCTCGGACGGGAGGCGCTCGAAGAGGCGTTTGCGTGGCAGGCGGCGGCGGGCGAGGAGCGGAAGCTGCGTTATGAGGCGGAGGATTCGCTCAAGGTGATCCGCAAGAATTACGAGGAGAAGCTCGATGCACTCGAGCGGGCGAAGCAATGGGTGAAGGCCGTGGACGCAGCGGCGGCCCGGCCGGAGAATGCAACGGTCGTGGCGCAGTTGCGCAAGGAGTCGAAGAACGAAGACACCTTCCGGCGTTCATGGGCGGTGCTCAAAGGCGCACCGGCTCCGGAGGATTTCGGTTTCAGGACGGTGGAGAACAATGCGGACAAGGCCAACGGTGCGCTCGGTTACGGCACCCCGACCGGTGCCGGCTATATGCGGCCCTACCACGAGCATTACTTGAAGCAGCCGCACTTGGATACGGGGGCATACCTCACCATCATGGCGAGCAACGATCTCGGCAACGACGTGATCAGCCTGCGCGTCCCCTACAGTTGGCCGGTGGGTGATTACACGGTGCGCGTGCGCATCGCTGCGACCGACCAGGCTCCGCCCGAGCGGCGGTTCGTGGAGTTCGGCATTCACCCGCGCAACGGTCCGGTGATGAGCACGCACGAGGTTACGGGCACGATGGCTGCGCCGCAGGTCATCGAGATTCCCCTGACCTTGACCAAGGGTAACACGGACGGGGACAACCGCACCATTTTCATCCGCGAAAAAGGCAGCAACGATCACTACACGCAGACCCGACGCATCTTCGGTGAAGGCAAGGCGAAGAACGGCATCGGTCCGGAACTGGCGTTGTGGGTGGACTGGCTGGAGATCGAGCGCAAAACGACCGGCGCAAAACCGGCGGTGGCCGGCGAAGCAAAGTTTGGCATCGGCGACAACCGTCAGGTCGGGTCGGTTTCGGCCAAGGGCTTGAACAAGGTCCGTTACGAGTGCGAACAGGCGAACGAGAAGGTGTCGAAGTATGTCGCGGAACAGATTGATGCGCGGGACCGTGCCCAGCGCTGGGTGAAAGCCGTCGAGGAAGCCGCCGCCAGGCCGGAGAACAAGGAGATCGTCGCCGAGTTGCGCAAGAACTCGAAAAACGAATCCATCTTCCGCCGGTCATGGGACAAGATCAAAGGTGCTCCCTCGCCCGAGTCGTTCGGGTTCAAGACCGAGGAGAACAACGCCGACAAGGCCAACAGCGCACTCGGCGAGAACTGGCAGAAGTATCACGAGTATTATCTGAAGCAGCCGGCGCTCGATCGGGGCGCCTATCTCGGCACGCCCACGATGCATCCGGCGGTAATGGCGCTGGGTTTCCTGCAACTGCCCGTGCCCGGTGAGTGGACCAGTGGCAGCTACGTCTTTCGCGTCCGCCTCGCGGCGACGAAAGACGCCCGGCCGGAGCAGCGTTTTCTTGAAGTGGGCATGCACCCGCGCAACGGCATGGTGCGCGCAACGTTCGAGGTCACTGGCACGATGGACCGGCCGCAGATTGTCGAGCTGCCCTTCACGCTAACGCGCTCGCAGACCGATGCCGGTGACCGCACGCTTTTCATCCGGGAGAAGGGTGCCTGGGACAACAACGACGAAGGCGGACGCAAACGGGCCGAAGCCGTGAAGCGCAATGGCATCGGCCCCGAGGCCGTGCTGTGGATCGACTACATGGAGATCGAGCGTCTCAGCGACGCCGCCAAGCCGCAGCCGCCCGGTCTGGTCGCCCTCGCCGGTCTGCCGGTCAATGACAAGAGCCCCGCGCCCGCTTCCGCCGATGTCCAGGCTGCGGTCGCGCGCTTTGCCACGGCGGCCTTCCGGGGCACCGAACCACCCGCAAGCTACCTGCAACGCCTCGCCAGCATCTACGACACCCAGTTGAAGAACGGCGCGAAGCACGGTGCGGCCCTGCGCGAAACCCTCGCGGTGGTTTTGTCGTCGCCGATGTTTCTGTATCTCGCCGAGCCGACAGCCGATGAGAAGCGGCGGCCGCTCACCGGTCCCGAGCTGGCCACACGCCTGTCGTATTTTCTCTGGAGCGCGCCGCCGGATGAAGCGCTGCTGGATCTGGCCCGGCGTAGCGAGTTGATGCAGCCCGCCGTGCTCGCCGGTGAAACCACACGCCTGCTGGATGACCCGCGCTCCCAGGATTTCGTTCGCGGTTTCGTCTTCCAATGGCTGGGCATGGATCGGCTCGATTTCTTCGAGGTGAACCGCCCGAAATTTCCGCGCTTCGATGACAGCACCCGCCTCGCTGCGAAGAACGAGGTCTATGAGACCTTCGCTTACATCCTGCGGCACAACGCGCCGCTGCGTGACCTGCTCAAGTCCGACTACATCGTGGTCAACCACCTGCTCGCCGACTACTACGGCATCCCGGGTGTGACAGGCGACGCCTTTCAAAAAGTGTCGCTGCCCAAAGACTCGCCGCGCGGCGGCTTGCTCGGCATGGCCGCCATCAACCTCATGGGCGGCAACGGTGACCGCACCAGCCCCGTCGAGCGTGGGTCCTGGGTGCTGCGCAAACTCCTCAACGACCCGCCGCCCCCCGCGCCCGCAAACGTCCCGCAGATCACCCGCCTCGCCGGCAAGGTGCTCACCACCCGCGAGCGGTTGCAGGCGCATCAGGAGGACGCCCAGTGCGCGAGCTGCCATCGCAAGATTGATCCCATCGGTTTTGGGCTGGAGAACTTCGATGCCGTCGGCCAGTGGCGCACGAATGACACCTACCAGGTCATGGACGAGAAAGGCAAACCGGTGAAGGGGGCCAGCAAGACGTGGGCAATCGAAGCCACTGCGCAACTCCACAAAGGCCCGGCCTTCCAGAGTTTTTTTGAATTGCGCGACCTCATCGCCGCCCGGGACACCAACTTCGCCCGGGGCTTCAGCATGGTCTTGATCGAGTATGCGCTCGGACGGCCGCTGGGATTCCGCGACGAACCGTTGATCGAGGAGATGGTGCGGCGCACGGGACAGAAGGGATTCGCCACGCGCGAGTTCGTCCACACCTTGGTCAGCAGCCGGGAGTTTCAAACCAAGTGAAGTCCGGGCATCCAGCCCAAAACCCTTTCCTTCAATCAATCGCCCTACGCTATCGTCCGCTCTTTTACGTATCGTATGAACGCCCCGCTCCGCCGCCGCCGGTTTCTCCAATCCAGCACCGCCATGATTGCGTTGCCGGCCCTCGAATCGCTGGGCTTCCGGCCTTTTGCCGCCACCGCTCCGGCCGTTCCGCCGAAGCGTTTGATCTGGCTTGGCTTTGGCTGGGGCATTACCGAGGCGACCTGGTATCCGGACATCAAAAAAACCGGCGCGGACTATGAACTGCCCCTCGGCCTCAAACCCCTCGCGCGGCACAAGGCGGATTTCTCCGTGGTCCAGGGGCTGTGGAACAAATACTCCAACGAAGGCCACTGGGGCAGCACGATGTGGCTCACGGGCGCGAACCGTTATGCCCAGCCAGGGCAGAGCTTCCACAACAGCATCAGCGCCGACCAGGTGGCCGCAGCGCAGTTGGGATTGCAGACCCGGTTTTCGTCATTGCAGTTCAACGGCAGCCAGACGGGCGATCTCAGCGGGCACGGTCCCGGTTTGTCGATGGCCTGGGATGTGAGCGGGAAACCGGTGGGCGGACAGAACGGTCCCGTGGCGGCGTTTCACCGGCTCTTTGCGAAGGACACTACGCCCATCGAACAGCAGAAGGCGATGCTGGCCCAGAAACGCAGCGTATTGGACGCCGTGCTCGATAATGCAAAGGCGCTCCAGCGAGGCCTAGCGAAGAGCGACAACGCCAAGCTAGAAGAATACTTTCAAGGCATCCGCGACATCGAGACGCGGCTGGCCAAGGAAGAGCAGTGGATGGGCGTGCCGCAGCCCAAGGCCCCGCTCCCCGAGCCGAAGCCTGGCGTCAACGGCAAGGAGGAGATCAAGCTCATCTACGACCTCATGATCGCCGCCATGCAGACCGACAGCACGCGCGTGATGACCTTCCG
>RFVF01000020.1 GCA_009922615.1 Pseudomonadota bacterium | reverse complement strand
CAGCCAAGGCCGCGGGTTTTTTGAGAAGGGGCGAACGGCAGACCAGGGACGGCGCGGGGCGAGCTGGGACATGGGTTCCACGCGAGCCTGGCCGAGCAGTTCAGCCACCAAGGTACGCTTCAACTCGACAGCGCACGCACGACGAGTCCCGTGGCGCAGTCCGTGGACAGCTCAATCACGCAGCTCGTGTTGGGATATAATTTCAACGACCGTGTCGGCCTACAGTTTAACGTGCCGTTGATTCACCGATCCTTTCAACGCCCGGACGACAACGGGAATCTGCAACGTGGCCGTGTCAGCGGGCCGGGGGATGTTTCGTTGATGGCGAATGTGCTGGCGTATCGGGCGGACAAAGTGGCCTACACCGTGCGCTGGGGCTTGATGGCGGGAGTGAAGCTGCCCACCGGGAGCACCTCGCGTCTGCAGGAAGAAGTGGATGAGTTGACAGCTCCGCCGGCTCCGGTGGACAGCGCGGTGCACGGTCACGATCTCACGCTGGGCAGCGGCTCGGTGGACGGCGTCGTGGGCACGAGCATTTATGCGCGCTGGCATCATGTCTATTTCGCGGCCAGCACGCAGTTCGCGGTGCGCAGCAGCGGGAAGTTCGGTTACCGTTTTGCCAACGATCTCACATGGTCGGGTGGACCGGGTGCCTTTCTGATGCTGGAGGACAATTACACGGTGGCCTTGCAAGCGAATGTCTCTGGCGAAACCAAGGGACAGGACACGTTCGCGGGGGCCAAAGCTGGGGACACCGCCTTGACGGCCGTGTATGTGGGCCCGCAACTCAGTGCGACGTGGAAGGAAAAAGTGGGAGCCGAACTGGGCGTGGACCTGCCGGTCAGCTTGCGCAATACGTCATTGCAGGTGGTGCCAGACTATCGGCTGCGTGCGGCGTTGACGTGGCGTTTTTGACCGTAGCACCGTGACATTGAATGCTGCACTGCAATTTGCATCCAATGCCAGACCGAAACTATCCCGACGGCAACGGCGCGTGTGCGGTGTTACCGTCGGGCCAGCAGTATAACAACATATAGCAGCAGCCCAGACATCACATGAAAGACACCACCAAGACCGCCCTCCGCGCCTTCGCCGTCCTCGGCGTGGCCTTCAGCGTTTGCGTCACCGGCCTCGTGGCCGCCGATGGGAAGAGCAACCCCATCAAGGACGCGATGAAGAAATACAACTCGGCCCCCAAGGGCACCGATCCGGTATGCAAGAAAGCCAGCTCGGGCACGGCCACCAAGGAAGAGATCAAGGGCATGCTCGAAGCCTACACCGCCATGGCGGCCTGCAAGCCGCCTCAAGGAGATGAAGCCAAGTGGAAGAAGCTCTGCGCCGCCTTGGTGGAAGCCACCGCTGCCTTGGACAAGGGCGAAGCCGGTGCCGCCGACAAGTATAAGGCGGCCGTGAACTGCAAGGCGTGCCACGAGGAGTTCAAACCCGCGAAGAAGAAGTAATTCGTTCTCCGTCCGCTAGAAAGCCGCCCATCGGAGATAGCCTTCCGGCGGGCGGTTTCATTTACCCGGTCGAAGATCATCCAGCGGCGGCGGGTGGGGCAGGGGACGCAGGCTTGTAGTTGCCTTGTTCGCAATTCTGGACAAAACCTTCGGTTACGCACTTGAGGTCCTCCCAGCGGCGGCGGATGTCCCGAGCCTCGGTTTTGGTGATGACATTGTCTCCGGAGGCGGCTGCGATGACGCCCAGCATGTCGGCAAACTCCTGAACGATCTGGTTGGCAGCCGGGATGAGCTGGTAGGGATGCGGCGAGTGGGCTTTCGGATTCTGGATGAAAAAACCGCCGGAGCGTTCACAAATCCACTGGGCTAGGCGCGCGTCTTTCGTGCTCGCGATGAGTTGTTCCAGCCGGTCTAGCGGATTGGCAAGGCCGCTGCCCTCGACGCTTTCCGGCGGCTCGGCCCATTTGTAAATAAGGGAGAGCGACAGGTTGAGGTCGGCGGCAATTTTTTTGGCGCTGGTGTCCTTGATGACCTCGCGGAGCAACTCGTGCGATTGCATGGCCGAAGGTCTAGCACGCCAAGTGCATGGGGTGAAGCGGCGAATCACCCGTTGGGAATATAAAGGCCGCATCTGCTTGTAGCAGCGCTGGGCCGGGGCTCTCTGACAGAGTGCTGCAGTGTTCGCAATACCGACCAACCAGAAAGCTTTCGGGCTTGCTTTGAACCAACGGTGCGGAATCTAATCTCGGCGAAGTCACAAACACCAGAGGTCGCCATGAGTCTCGACGCGCTAATCTACTTGCTCTGCCTCGGCGGCGGTTTCCTATTCCTCCTTATCCTCGCCGCCATGGGCCATTTCTTCGATGCCGGGCACCATGACGTCGGGAGCGGCGGGCATGCCGAGGCTGGTGCGGACGGATCCGATGGTCACGCCGTCTCGGCCTTCAGCCCGATGATCATCGCGGCATTCATGACGGGCTTCGGCGCGTTTGGCTACCTGCTCAGTCAGATCAACGCCACGAAATCCCCCGTCCTCAGCGCGCCGTTGGCAGCTGTCGGGGCGTTCGTCTTTGCCAGCGTGATCGTGTCGGCGTTGAGGACGATTTTTCGCAAGACGCAAAGCTCCAGCGAGTCACAAGTGGCGAGCGTCGTGGGTTCCAGCGCCACCCTGGGCACCGGGATTCCCGAGAACGGCGTCGGCGAAATCGTCTATGTGCAAGGTGGCACGCGTTACACCGCGCCCGCTCGCACGGAGGACGGTAAGCCCATTCCCACCGGTGCGGCTGTTATTGTCACCCGCATCGTCGGCACCCAATTTTTCGTCAAGCCCGCGTGAATGATTCCTCACTCAGCTAAAACTATGACAAACCTTCTGGCTCAAGTCTCCGGTCCCGGTGCCGCGCTCGGCGTGGGCGTCGTCCTCGTCGCGCTCGTTGCCGTCATCATCATCTTCGCCATCTTCGCGAGCCGTTACACGAAGGTCGGCCCAAACGAAGTCCTCGTCATCTCCGGCCGCAAGCGCCGCATGATCGACCCCGACGGCAAGACGCGCGAGGTCGGCTTCCGCATCGTCAAGGGCGGCGGCGTCTTCGTCTGGCCGGTGTTCGAGAAGGTGGACATCCTCTCGCTCGAACTGCTCACCATCGATGTCCAGACGCCTGAGGTTTACACCAGCAAGGGCGTGCCGGTGAAGGTGGACGGCGTCGCGCAGATCAAGATCAAGGGCGACGACATCTCCATCGCCACTGCCGCCGAGCAGTTTCTCAGCAAGTCCACCGAGGAGATCAAGAACGTCGCCATGCAGACGCTTGAAGGCCACCTGCGCGCCATCCTTGGCACGATGACCGTGGAGGAGATTTACCAGAATCGCGACGCCTTTGCCTCGAAGGTGCAGGAGGTTGCCGCGGGTGACATGGCGAACATGGGACTCGGCATCGTGAGCTTTACGATTCGCGACATCCGCGACACCCAAGGCTACCTCGACGCGCTCGGTAAACCGCGCATCGCCCAGGTCAAGCGCGACGCCCAGATCGCGCAGGCCGAGGCTGACCGCGACGCGATGATCAAGTCCTCGCAAGCCACGCAGGCCGGTCAGGAGGCGAAGTTCATCGCCGATACCAAGATTGCCGAGGCGCAGCGCGACTACCAGAGCAACGTCGCTCAATATCAGGCGGCGGTGAACCAGAAGAAAGCGGAGTCCGACCTCGCCTACGACCTCCAGAAATACAAGACCGGCCAGCTCGTGAAGGCCGAGGAAGTGCAGGTCGAGATCGTCGCCAAGCAGAAGCAGATCGAGTTGCAGGAGCAGGAAATCAAACGCAAGGAACGCGAGCTGCAGGCCACTGTGCAGAAGCCCGCCGAGGCCGAACGCCAGAAAGTCGAGACGCTCGCCAACGCCCGCAAGTTCCAGCTCGAAACCGAGGCCAACGGCGCGGCCAATGCCGCCAAGGCCACGGGCTTTGCCAACGCTGATGTTGCGAAAGCCACCGGCTTGGCCGAAGCCGAAGCCAACAAAGCACGCGGCCTCGCCAACGCCGATGTCGCCAAGGCCACCGGTCTGGCACAAGCCGCCGTCATCGAGGCGCAAGGTAAGGCGACCGCCGAGGCGACGCGCCTCAAGGCCGAGGCCTTCCAGCAATACAACGAGGCCGCCGTCATCGAGTTGCTTGTCAAGGCCATGCCCGAAATTGCGGGACGGATCTCCGAGCCGCTTTCGAAGATGGAGAAGATGGTCATCATCAACTCCGGCAACGGTCCCGGCGGCGGCGCGAGCAAGCTAACTGGCGACGTCACCCAGATTATCGCCCAGCTACCACCCGTGCTGGAGAGCCTCACCGGCATCAAGTTCGAGAAGTTGCTGGAGCAGGTGCCTGCGCTGAAGAAGGCGATGGAGAAGGATGAGCCGATGAAATGACTTGGCGTCGCCAACCTTGGTTCAGGTCGGCCATCTTTTTGTGTGCTGCAATCTTTGTTACGGCCTCGGTTTCGCTTTGGCTGAACCAAAAGTCGATCACAGATGACATTAGCATGGAGTGGCTCCGGAGATTTGCCTTCGTTTCTCTAGTGTTCATGACGATTTGTGGCATCACGTTCGCCATCCTCGCCCGGCAATCAAGGCAACATCGCACTGGGCCGAGTTCGATTTCAGACACCGCTGCCCCCGCGAGTTGTAACCAGCATCCGAGTTCACCGAAAGGACTTCCGTGAACTGTCCCGCTGACCGCACACCGCTCCTACCGCATCAGCGCGAAGGCCTAGCAGCCCACAGTTGTTTGCAATGTCACGGCGTCTGGTTCGCGCCGGCAGCGTTGCAAACCCTGAACCGACGAACGTCTCAAGCCATGAGGACGACAGCGTCTGCCCGGGCAGGCCCACCCGGTTTCGTTGTGCGTCATTGGCCGTGTCCTGCTTGTGAGAGCAACGCCTTGCAGACACGGATACAAGGTGAGCTGGAAACCAACCGCTGTCCCAACTGCGGCGGAGTTTGGCTGGGCAAGGCTGCGGTGGAAAAACTGCTCACCAAGGCTCGCGCCCATTCAACTTCAACCCCGCGAGAGACCGCATCACTGCTAGCCGACAGCGGGTTGGCGGCCGATGTGGTTGCCGGGGCAGCGCAGGGCACGCTGCTGGTAGCGGGCGAGGCGCTCGGAGCCGACGTCGTATTCGCGGAGCTGCTGGCAGCATTGTTTTGAGCACGCATGACACCTACGACCTCACTCGACATCGCGCAATCACTTGTCCGCATCCCCAGCGTGAACCCGGACTACGATCCAGCCAGCGCAGGCGAAGGCGCGGTGACGGCTTGGATTGAAAACTGGGGACGCGCGAACGGCTTCACCGTCTGGCGGCAGCCGGTCCTGCCGGGACGCGAGAACATCTTCCTTCAGTTCCGTAACGGCGCGGACCATCCGCACTTTATGCTCAATGGGCACACCGACACCGTGGGCGTCGGCGGCATGACCGTCGCGCCTTTCGGCGGCGAAGTGCGTGACGGCAAGCTGTGGGGCAGGGGAGCCAGCGACATGAAAGGCCCGCTCGCGTGCATGATGGCAGCGGCGCTTCAGTTGAAGTGCTCGCCGACTTCGTGGCGTGGCACGCTCACCGTCGCCTGCATGGCAGACGAGGAATTCCGCTTCCGCGGCGTGACGGCCATGTTGGAGCAGATGGGCGATGCACTGCCCGACTTTGCCGTGGTCGGTGAACCCACCCGTCTGCGCGTGGTGCGCGGCTGCAAAGGCTGTTTGCGTTTCGCCATTCACGCGCTGGGCCGCGCCGCGCATAGCAGCAAGCCACATGAGGGCCGGAGCGCCGTGGTCGCGATGGCGCATGCGATCCTTACATTGGAAAAACATTTCGCCACGCGGCTAGCACAGATCGCCGCGCTAGGTTTCGGCACCAGCACTGGTTCCATCGGCCTCATCAGCGGCGGCACGGGAGTGAACATCGTGCCGGAGCGCTGCACGATCCAAGTGGACATCCGGCTGCTACCGAATCAGGACTGGCGAACAACTCACGAGGAAATCGTCCGGTTGTCGGACGGTTGGCTGGATCAAGTTCCCGACGGCGTCCGTTTTCAATTCGATCCGCCCAGTGTCGTTGATCCGAGTTTCGAGTTGTCCGCATTACATCCGCTCGCAACCACTGCGTGTTCCGTGCTCCAACAACCGGAGTCTGATGTCGTTTTCTTCTCTTGTGACGCCAGCAAGATCGCCGCGCACGGCGTGCCCGTCATCGTCCTTGGTCCCGGCGACATCGCCCAAGCGCATACGGTCGATGAGTTCATATCGTTGAAGGACCTAGAGGCCGGAACTAACACGTATGCAAGGCTGGCGGCAGCTTTGATGCCCGGATGACCGCCGGCTTGGCTGGTTCACGGTGAGCAATCGAGTATACAATGTATGTTATGTTCTGTAAAGACGACCCAAATATCAGCCATTCCTTATCCATGTGTTGTCGGCTCCAGTCTTACCTCCCTATCTTGTCTACTTCTCTGGCTCGACTCCAATCGCCTTCTGGTAGACCGTTTGCCACTCCGCAAAATCGTCCTGCCAACCTTTCGGCGCATTTCTGCTAGGTGGAAACCGCTTCGCCAACCAGTTGATTTGGCTACTCGTGAGTTGTCGGGCACGCCACCAATTCGCATCGGTCAGGTCCGCGTCCTTCAAATCCACGCCGACCATCAGCGCGAATGTTAAATTCGCCCCCCTGAGCACGGCGGCTTCGAGGCTCGCGCCGGTGAGGTTGGCACTGGTGAAATTCGCGCCGCTAAAGTTACCCATCAAACACTGGGCCTCACCAAGTTCGGCACCGAGGAACACCGCGTTCGATGCCGCCACCTGCTCCAACACCGCCCCGCGCAAGGACGCTTGCCGAAAATGGGCACGAGCGAGCTGGGCTTTGAACAGATTCGCTCCAGCCAGATCCCCTTCGGAAAAGTCGCTGTCGCTGAGATCCGTGTTTGCCAATTTTGCTCCACCGAGCTGAGCACGTGCAAACACCGATCGGCAGAAACTGCCGCCAGTGAAATCAATCTCCTTCAAAAAAACCTGTGGGAAAGCCACTCCATCAAAGTGGAGTGCGGCGACTTGGGCTCCGCGCCATTCTCGGTTGCCCGCTGCGATCAGTTGCAAAAATGCCTCCTGACGTTGCGGCGCTGCATAGGAAGCGTGGCCGACGATCCAAAAGGCATGTTCCAGTGCCGCACTCTCGCGAGATCGGTTCAAGGTGAACAGCGTAACGCAACAGAAAATCAAGCAGGCGAGGCACCCCGCAAGGATGACGTAGTTGCGTTTTGAGCTCGGGATTTGTGCCTCGCCCGGACCAGTCGGCATTTTAATGTGCGCCCGCACAGGCCAGAAACTAGCGCACCGTCCCGGCAAAAACTACTTCTTGCTGCGATCGTGGGCGTAGTGCTTGGAAGAAAACCAATGATCTCCCCTGCCCTGCTATCGCGCCACATCCGTCGCTGCGGGCAGTGCGGCGCGCGGAGCCTCGCCTCGCCAGTAGCCAGGCAGGTTGGGCTTCGTGTCGATGAGGATTTCGAGGATTGCTTTGCGCCGTTCGGGAGCGAGGCCGGCAAATTCGGGAGATGAGTCCTGTCCGGTGAGAATCTCGTGCAGCCGTTGGAGCACATGCTCGCGCATGGGCTTGGGCAGGAGGTCGAACGATTCCGAGTATATGAGGAAGCTACACGGGTATTTGAACAGGCGGGATTCGAGATCGAACTGACGGAACGACCGGCCCCGGCGATCTTTCGGCCCGAGCGAGGCGAACTGTTCTGCGAAGCCAGAGGTGCCCTTGACGCGCGCCTTGAGGGGAGTTTCCTCAGTGAAGAGCAAGTATTTCAAAAACCCTTCGGCCATGCTTCGGAGGTAGCGGATGTGCTGGTAGCGGGATAACGACATCTGCGTCTCGTAGTGGAGGCGGGTCAGGTAGTTGTGCATGTGTGCTTCGTGCTCCAGCACCATCAAGGCGACGATGTCGCTGTGCGGGCTCGCATATTCGGTGAGGTCCACCAGCGGTTTGAGACTGGTGAGGTTGCCGAGGTAATTGGGTTTCTCCTCGGCTTTCTGAAACGCGGCCTTGCCGAATAGATTGCCGCGATGGGTAACTTTGCCGTGGGTGCCGGTCACATACCAACCACCCCAGCGGTCCTCGATGGGAGTGCGATGGTTCACTTCGGAGACACCGGTGATGAGATCAATGATGCCCTGCTCATCGGTTTTGAACGAGCGAATGAGATGGCCGGGGATGCCCATGGTTTTGGCCGAGGCGTGGCATTCCAGGCATTGGTTGTTGCGCACGAACTTGGGCTTGTCCGTCGCGGTCTGCTCCAGCGTGTAAAAAACGCCGCCGAGCTTGGCATCCACTTCGCTGAACTCCATGACCGGTGCCCCGGGAATCCAGCCGATGTAAACCTCGTCGTTGAAGAACACCGCGCGTGGCGTCTGCGGTGCGATGCGCTCGCGTTGAAGCGAGGTCTTGGAGAAAAGCAACGTCTGCGACTTGGGTGAGACGTTCAATGCCGCCAGTATGGAATCGCGCCAGCCGGTCTTCGGGTCAAAGGTGAGCTTCACTTCACCGCGGTCCAACCGAGTTTGCAGTCGCGCCACGGGGCCGGTGGAAGGCGTTTTGTTGTAACTGATCGTGTCCTCCTCGAAGGGCACCATGTGAGTCGCACCCTGAAAGTCGGATTGCGCGGCAGCCAGCCACGACCAGCTCGCGACAACGATGGCTACCAACTGACGTCGGGACCAGAGCACGCGTAGAACTAACATGTGTCAACTAGACTCCGGTGCGGCGCGGAATGATTCACCAATCTTGGCATGGCTTGGCCAAGGATTGTCGCCCATTCGACCCGTTGCTCCAATCCGGTTGCCCCGATCCGGTGTCCATGCCCGCGAGGTTCAACCCGGCACATTCAAATGGGCGGCCAGTCAAAACTTTGGAACGCGCGTTTGACTTGGCCCGGCCAGTCCCCATACTCCGCCGAAATTAAAGCGTCCAGAGCGGCGGGGCGGTTCCTTCCGGCGCGGGGCAAACGAAATAATTATGGCCAAAGTCAAACACATCGCATTCGTGCAGTTCAAAGCCGACACCACGCCGGACCAGATCGATCAGATTTTTAACGCCTTGCTGGATCTGTCCGAAAGCATCCCGGGCGTCGAGGATTTCATCTCCGGTCCTAACAACAGCCCCGAAGGCTTGACCGGTGGCCACACGCACGCCTTCGTGATGACGCTTGCCGACACCGCCGCGCGCGACGCCTACCTGACCCACCCGGAACACCAGGCCTTCGTCGCCTGGGCCTTGCCGCTCATTGAGAAGGTCACGGTCTTGGACTTTGAGTTGTGACTCTGAGGCGCTCTGCCAGCCCGCATGGAAAGCGGCGGCAGTCGCTCCACACCATACAGATGAGCGTCGCTATCTCGTCAGAGAAGTAGCGCAGAGTCGATAGAGTGGGAGTTGATAGTTGAGAGACGGCCCCGGAGAGCGATCGCGTCTATCAACGATCTGCTTCCCAACTCTCGCCTTTCCGTTTCCTCTGCTTTCAACTCTTATCTGCCAATGATTCAGAAGTGGCCTGTCCTTAGTTCCAAGCAGCTTGCGGACTTCCGGATCTTCACCGTCCGCACAGACGTGAAGCGCTCGCCGCGCACCGGAGCGGAACACGACTTTTTCGTCCTCGATACTCGGAGCTGGGTTAATGTCATCGCCGTTACCCCGGACGACAAACTAGTGATGGTGGAGCAATACCGCCACGGCTCGGACACAATTGAGCTGGAAATTCCCGGCGGCGTGATGGACGCGGAGGATCCTTCACCGGTGCTGGGCGGCCAGCGTGAATTGCGCGAGGAGACCGGCTACGAAGGGGACCGAGCGGAGATCATCGGTCAGATTTTCCCGAATCCCGCCATCATGTCCAACACCTGCCACACGCTGCTCGTGCGTAACTGCCGGCTCACGCAT
Organism: Pseudomonadota bacterium; assembly: GCA_009922615.1. Classification (GTDB taxonomy): domain Bacteria; phylum Verrucomicrobiota; class Verrucomicrobiia; order Limisphaerales; family SXTU01; genus SXTU01. The sequence continues at coordinate 58,921 of RFVF01000020.1, read as the reverse complement.
CCTGTGGAATTCGACAGTTGCGAGGACATCCGCACGCACCTCGTGCCGGTGGCGGAGCTGCCGGAGCTAGTCGCTTCGGGGAAGATTCAGCACGCGCTCGTCGTCGTGGCGCTCTACCACTACGACCTGTGGCGGCGGAAGCAGGCCTCGCCGCATTAACGGTTTGCCTTTTTGCGTGGCAACCCCGACGCCCTCTGCCACTCTGTTGCCATGATTTTGACGCCGGCTGAACTGGAGAGCCTCGTTCAAGCGCAGCATTCCTCCCCGCACCAACTCCTCGGCATGCACCCGCTCGGGGACGGCTCGGGCCTCGTCGTCCGTGCTCTGCTGCAAAATGCCGCGCGCGTCGAAGTGGTGCCGGTGCATGAGCCGCACAAGCCCAGCTTCGCGCTCACAATGCTGGATGCGCGTGGCCTGTTCGAGGGCGCGACCACGGCGGCCCAGCGCACTTACGCCTACGACCTCGTCATCACGGACTATCAAGGCAACACCCGTCGGACCCGCGATCCGTATTCCTTCTGGCCCTCACTCGGCGAAACCGATCTTTACCTCTTCGGCCAGGGCAATGAGCGCCGCATCTACGACAAGCTCGGCGCGCAGCTTCGCGAAGTGGATGGCGTTTCCGGCGTGAGCTTTGCCGTGTGGGCACCCCACGCGCAGCGCATCAGCGTCGTCGGCCCCTTCAACGGCTGGGATGGTCGCTATCATCCAATGCGGGTGCTCGGCACCTCCGGCGTGTGGGAATTGTTCGTGCCGGGTTTGGGAGAAGGAACGCTCTACAAGTTCGAGGTGCGCAATGCCCAAGGTGCCGTGGTGCTCAAGACCGATCCCTACGGTTTCTTCTTTGAGGCCGCCCCGCAGAATGCCTCCATCGTTTGGAACAACCGCAAGTTCGCCTGGACCGACGCCGCGTGGCTCGAACAACGCCGCACCCGCCAGCCCTTGCGCGAGCCGATGAGCATTTACGAAATCCACCTCGGCTCGTGGATGAAGAAGAACGTCGCGGAATCCTACAGCTATCGCGAGGTCGCGCCGCTGCTGGTGGAATACGTCCGGCGACTCGGCTTCACGCACGTCGAGTTTCTGCCCGTCTCCGAGCACGCCTACTATCCGAGCTGGGGCTATCAGGTCACGGGCTTCTATTCACCGACCTGTCGTTTCGGCACGCCGGATGATTTCCAATTTCTGGTGAACTCACTGCATGAGGCTGGCATCGGCGTCCTCGTGGATTGGGTGCCGGCGCACTTCCCGCGTGACGAATGGGCGCTCGCGCGCTTCGACGGCACGGCGCTCTACGAGCACGAAGACCCGCGTCAGGGCGCGCATCAGGACTGGGGCACGCTCATCTTCAACTTCGGCCGGCACGAGGTCCGCAATTTCCTTACGGCCAACGCGCTCTTCTGGTGCGAACGCTTCCACATCGACGGCCTGCGCGTGGACGCCGTCGCTTCGATGCTTTACCTCGACTACTCGCGCAAGCCGGGCGAATGGGTGCCGAACAAATACGGCGGCCGGGAAAACTTGGAAGCCGTCGAATTCCTCCGCGAGTTCAACCATCTCGTCCACACCGAATCGCCCGGTGTCGTTACCATCGCCGAAGAGAGCACTGCTTGGCCGTTGGTCACGCGTCCGCCTTACCTCGGTGGCCTCGGTTTCAGTTTCAAATGGAACATGGGCTGGATGCACGACACGCTGCGCTACTACAGCCGCGACCCGCTTTATCGTCGTTATCATCAGAACGATCTTACGTTCGCGATGCTCTACCACCACACGGAGAACTACATCCTGCCGCTCTCCCACGATGAAATCGTCCACGGCAAAGCCTCGTTGTTCGGCAAAATGCCCGGCGACGAATGGCAGAAGTTCGCCAACTTGCGTGCGCTCCTCGGCTACCAATGGCTGTTTCCTGGTAAACAACTGCTCTTCATGGGCGGCGAGTTCGGGCACTCGCGCGAATGGAGCGAGAACCGGAGTCTCGACTGGTGGCTGCTCGAACAAGGCCCCCTCCATGCCGGCACGCAGCGCTTCGTCGCCGACCTCAACCAAATCTATCGTGCCCACCCCGCGCTCTGGGAGGCGGACTACGACCTCGAAGGCTTTCAGTGGGTGGACTGTTCCGACAACTTGCACAGCGTCTTTTCCTTTCTACGGCGCACGAAGGACGGACGACAGCAGATGCTCGTAGTCCTGCATCTGACGCCGGAGCTGCGGCACGGCTATCGCATCGGTCTCCCGCACGGCGGTCACTGGCGCGAAGTGCTCAACAGCGACTCTGCGGTCTACGGTGGCAGCAATCAGGGTAACCTCGGTGGTGTGACCGCCGAAGAAATGGAAATGCACGGCCAGCCTTGGTCCGCCGACTTCACCCTGCCGCCGCTGAGTGTGATCGTATTCGTTGCCACCAATTCGTCTGCTGCCACGCCGGGGAACGCTGGCTAAACCTGACTCGATCCTCTTCCCCACCCTGCCCCGCTGCGGCCGGCAATTTAGGAATGAGCGCATAGAGCTTGCGCCCGCGCCGCTTCCCATTAACTTCCCGCGCCATGATTTTGGAATTCATCAAGATGAACGGCGCGGGCAATGACTTCATCCTCGCCGATAACCGGGCTGGAAATATCCGGCTCACGCCCGAGCAGGTCGCGCATCTCTGCCACCGCCAGCGCGGCATCGGCGCAGACGGTTTGATGCTGCTTGTCCACTGCCCTTCAAGAAAAGCCGACTGGGCGTGGGAGTTTTGGAACAGCGACGGCAGCCGGGCGGAAATGTGTGGCAACGGCGCGCGATGCTTCGCCCGCTACATCCAACGGCTCACCGGCGCGAAGGACCGCGTGACGTTCGAGACAGTCGCCGGCGTCATCACCGCAACCTTCCAAGGCGAGCGCGTGACCGTGAATCTGACGCCGCCGCACAGCTTGCGGTTCAACGAGCAAGTCCTGCTCTCCACTGGCTCCACGGCGATTCACTCGCTCAACACCGGCGTTCCGCACGCGGTCCTCGGGCGAGACGCTCGCCTGCGGCACGGGCGTCAGCGCGGCAGCGATGATCGCCTCGCGCGTGCAAGGCTTCACGTCCCCGGTGAAGGTGCTGGTGCAGGGCGGCGACACGTTGGAAGTCAGCTTTCAATCGAACGGTGAGGGTTTCTCCGACGTGCGCCTCAACGGTCCGGCGGATTTCTCCTTTGAGGGGCGGGTCGAGATTTGACCAGATGGTAGAGCCGCGCTGCGCGCGGCCTCGTGAACTCCAATCAGTGAGCCGAGGCTGACCACCGATCGGCCCTACCAACTCACGCGAGCAACCCAGGCACAACCTTCCCCGCCACGTCCGTCAGCCGGTGTTCGCGTGCCTGGAACTTGTAGGTCAGCCGCAGATGGTCGATGCCCAGCGCGTGCAGTATCGTTGCGTGCAGATCGTGCACATGCACGGGACTCTCCACCACATTGTAGCCGAACTCGTCCGTCGCGCCGTGCACCGCGCCGGCCTTGAAACCACCGCCGGCGACCCACGACGTGAACGCCCGCATCTGGTGATCGCGCCCGTAATTCTCCGACTTCGCGTCGCCTTGAGCCATCGGCGTGCGACCGAACTCGCCGGTCCACACGACGAGCGTGTCCTTAAGCAAACCGCGTTGTTTCAAGTCTCGGAGTAGCCCAGCGCAAGGCTGGTCCACCTTCTTGCACTCCTGAATCATGCGGCCTTGGATGCCATCGTGATGATCCCAGCCGCGATGGTAGAGCTGGATGAAGCGCACGCCACGCTCGGCAAGACGACGCGCGAGCAGACAGTTCGCGGCGAAGGTGCCGGGCTTGCGCGCCTCGTCGCCATAAAGCTCGAAGACGCTCTTCGGCTCGCGCGAGAGGTCCGTCAGTTCCGGCACGCTCGTTTGCATCCGGTAGGCCATCTCGTATTGCGCGATGCGCGTGGCGATCTCGGGATCGCCGACCGTCTCCAGACGCGACTGGTTCAGCTCCCGCACGCTGTCGAGGATGCGTCGCCGCGTCGCGCTGTCCATGCCCGCCGGATTGTCCAAGTAAAACACAGGCTCGCCGGGCGAACGGAGTTGCACGCCTTGGTGAATCGTCGGGAGAAAACCGCTCGTCCAGTAACGCGCCTTCACGTTCTGATCCTGACCTTGGCCAGACAGCAGCGCCATGTAGGCAGGCAAGTTTTTGTTCTCGCTGCCGAGGCCGTAAGAGAGCCACGCGCCCATCGCGGGACGGCCGGGAAGCTGGTGCCCCGTCTGCATGAACGTGACGCCGGGGTCGTGGTTGATCGCGTCGGTCTGCATCGAGCGGATGACCGTGACCTCGTCCATGACCTTCCGCATGTGTGGCAGCAAGTCGCTCACCTCGACGCCCGCCTTCCCGCACTTCGCGAACTTGCGGTGTGTGCCAAGGATGACTAGTGGCGAGCCTTGCAACTGAGCCACCCGCTCGCCCTTCGTGAGACTACTGGGCATGGGTTTGCCCCAGAGCTTGTTCAGTTTCGGCTTAGGATCGAACGTCTCGAACTGCGACGGTCCACCACCCATGAAGAGGAAGATCACGCGCTTGGCCCGGGGCGGCACGTGGAACTCCTTCATCACACCGAGCGGCCCAATCGAAGCCGCACCGGCCAGCGCTTCCGCTGCTTGAAGAAAACCCAGTGCACCGAACCCGAACGCGCCGCGCTGCAAGAACGCACGCCGCGTCCAAGACGACGCCTCGAGACCGGGGATGCTCGGTGGGTGTTTCATTCCTTCGTCAGCGTTTCATCCAAGTTCAGCAGCGCATTGCACGCGCAGAGCCAGGCAGCGTGTTGCGCAACGTCGAGTTTCGTGGGTCGTGCCGACTCGCCGATGGAAACCAGCTTGGTTGCCGCAGCCCTGTCCGCCGAGTAATGCCGCAGCGAGTCCGCGTGCAATGCGAGCAACGTGCTGACTTCCCGTTCGGTCGGTGTCCGAGCCAGCACGAGACGAAATGCTCGACGCACACGCGATGCGTCATCGGGTTGCTCCTCCAGCATGAGTCGCTGTGCTAGCACTCGCGCGCACTCGACGAGCAGCGTCTCGTTCAGCAGTGCCAGCGCCTGTGTCGGCGTGTTCGTCACTGGACGCCGCGCGGTGCAAACGTCGCGCGTTGGCGCATCCATCACGGCGAGATACGGGTGCAACACCGACCGCTTCCAAAACATGTAAACGCCGCGTCGATACAACTCCCCGTCGTGGTCTTGGATGTATTTCAAGCTCTCCCCGAACGCGAATTCCTTCCAGAGATCGGGCCCTGGTTGATACGGCAGCACGCTGCGGCCCTCGGGCAGGCGATTGCGGTCGAGCAGCCCGCTGGCCGCCAACGCGGTGTCGCGAACAAACTCGGCAGGCAGCCGGAAGCGCGGGCCGCGCGCGAGCCAGCGATTGTCCGGATCATCGGAATTCGGGATTTGCGACGCCTGCCGATACGTCGCGCTCGTCACAATCTCACGCAACAACGCCTTCACATCCCATCCGCTGTCCATGAAGCGCACCGCCAGCCAGTCGAGCAACTCCGGATGCGTGGGCGGCTCGCCCTGCGCGCCCAGATCCTCGGACGATTTCACAATTCCCGCGCCAAAGACCATTTGCCAAAACCGGTTCACCGTCACGCGTGCCGTCAGCGGGTTCTCGCGAGAAACGAGCCAGCGCGCGAGCGCGAGACGGTTCGCCGGTCCCTCGGGCAGGCTGCCGAAAACCGCTGGAATAGCCGCGCTGATCTGCTCGCCGCGCCGTCGAAAATCTCCGCGCATCAGCACGTGCGTCGGCACCGCGTTTGTGCTTTCAGCCATTATGCGGACACGCGAGGCGCTCTTTGCGAGGTGATCCAACTTCGCCTGAGCATTCGCTGCCGCGACTTGCGCTGAGTCCAATTCGGCAAAGTGCAGTTCTCGAAAAATCCTTCGCACCAACGTGAGATCATTCGTGGCCCGTTGGGCCAGCGGGATATCGAACACCTGCGCTTTGAAATGTTCGATCCTCGCCTGGTGCAAGCTGGATTCGGACACGCTCACTTCCACGTCGCCGCGCCCGCCCAGTGGCGTCACGCGCATCAGCAGTCGGTGGCGACCGGCTGGCACGCGCACGTTAAAAGTCCGGATGGTCGCCACTGATTCCGTGTTCCGTCCGCTCTCATGAATAAACTGGTCATCTAGCCACACTCGTGTTGTCGCGTTTGTCGTGAGGCGGCACCGCAGCAGCGCGCTCGTCACCGTGGCGACGTCCCGTTGGAGGCTGACGACGCCCGTGCTGGCCGCGAGCTTGACCTCGTTTGTCACGGTGCGGCCGAACGTGTTCCAGGAAAACTCCTTCGCGGCGGCGCGATCGTTAAGCACTTGCGCCCGCTCCGGTGGCAGGAGGAACTCCGAATTGGTTGGCGCAATGAACGGCCCGGCCTTGCGCCAATCACCCAGCCGCACCGGTTCGAGCTTCATTGTGCGCAACCGTTCCTCCCACGCCGCCTGCATCCGGTCCCAATCGGCACGCGGCTCGTAATACAGTTTCAACGCCACGTCTCGCGTGCGCGCCTGCTCGTCCTCGGCCTGCTTGAGCGGCTCGGCCAAGCCCGGGGGCACGAGCTTGAGGATTGGTTCCGCAGCGTTGCCATTAGCTAGCGGGTTGCCCGGCACCTGATTGAAGAAAGCGAGCATCCGGTAAAAATCCCGCGTCGTTAGTGGATCGAATTTGTGGTCGTGACACTCGGCGCAAGCGAGTGAAAGCCCGAGCCACACTGTCGCCGTGGTGCTCACGCGTTCGGCGGCGTAGCGCACCCGATATTCCTCGGCATCTGCACCGTTCTCGGAAGTCGTCGGGCCATTGCGGTTGAAGGCGGTGGCGACGATTTGCTCTCGCGTTGCATTGGGCAGCAAGTCGCCAGCCAGTTGCTCAATGGTGAACTGGCTGAACGGCAGGTTGCGGTTGAATGCGGCGATGACGTAGTCGCGGTAGCCGTGCATCTCGCGGAGGTAATCATCGTGGTAACCGTCCGAGTCCGCGTAGCGCGCAAGATCAAGCCAGTGCTGGGCCATGCGCTCGCCGAAATGTTTCGACGCCAGCAGCCGGTCCACGACTCGCTCGTAAGCGTGCGTGGAAGTGTCGGCGAGGAACGCATCCACTTCCTCCGGCGTCGGCGGCAAGCCGATGAGGTCGTAGCTCAACCGCCGAATCAAGGTGACCCGATCCGCCTCCGCCGCTGGCCGCCAGCCGCGTTGCTCCAGAGCGGTGAGAATGAAGTGGTCGATGGCCCCGCGCGGCCAAGTGGTTTGCCCCACGGTTGGAATTGCAGGTGAATGCGGCGGCGTGAACGTCCAACCGGGTGACCAATTCGCGCCGTCTTCAACCCATTGGCTCAACCGGGCACGTTCTGCCGCCGTGAGTTCCTTTCCCGTCTTCGGCGGCGGCATGAGTTGAGTCGGATCGCTGCTGTGGATGCGTTTGAGCAACTCGCTCTGCGCTGGCTGTCGCGGCACCACCGTGCGCCCGCCGTCCTTCAACGGACCGAACAATCCGTCTCGTGTGTCGAGCCGCAATCCGGCCTTGCGTTTGGCAGAGTCGGGGCCGTGACAGGCGAAGCATTTGGCCGAAAGGATGGGCCGGATGTCCCGGTCGAATTGAACTGCCCCCCTGCCCTGCTCCGCTGCGACCACCGACTGAACCAGCACCAGCGCCAAGCCCAGCCGAAGGCAAAGACGACGGGCGAAGCTTTTCACAGTGCGGGCGGACATCTGACGCCCAAACGCTATCGGTCAGAACGCCGTGCGGCAAGCCAGCGCGCCGTCAACGGCGTTGGTTCCATTCGGCCCGCGCGTAACGCTCGCTCACGAGCCGGCGGGTTCCGGCGTCAGGCCAAGGACGCAGCACTTCATCCGCTTGCCACTCCAAGGCCAGCGCGCGTTTCACCGCCGACATTGGCAAAGGCAGGTTGACGATGAACTCTCCGTGAGGGCGTGCTGCACGATACGCCGGCTGCCGCGTGGGCAGCGGCAGGCATTTCTCCAGGAGCGGCAAATCCAAGTTCAACAAGATCGTGCCGTGGAAGAGCAGATGTGTCCGCCGGCGTCGCTGCGCATTGCCGGAAAATTTGCGCCCGCGCCAGACAAGATCGGTGTCTCCCTGCACGGAGACGGAATCCTGCAACAGCGGTGACAGCGCCTTGGCAAGGCAATTCAAGATGAACTGGTTCGTGCCTGTCACTGACGTTAGTGCCGGATCAGATGCGATCTCCAGCAAGAGTGCGTAGTTCAAGCAACCCGGCCCTTGCAACACCGTCCCCCCGCCGGAGCACCGACGCAGCACGGGCACTTGAGCTGTCTCGCACGCCGACAGGTTTACCTCGTTGACCAACGCGTTCGCGTAGCCGACGACGACGAACGGCGTTTTCGACTCCCAAAAGCGAAGCACTGCCCCGCCCCGCGCCTCGCAGTCATCGAGTAAAGCTTCATCGAGCGCGAGGTTCGCGGCGGGCGTCGGCAGGGTGAGGTCGAGCAAGCGCAAGCGGATTGATTTGAGCATGGCGACACGACTCAGCAAAGCGTGGAGCAACCTGGCTTGCAATTTACCGCCGCAGCCGAACCATCGAGGCATGGACAATTTGCAGGCGGATATAGCGGTCATCGGCGGCGGGCCGGGCGGCTACGCGGCGGCGTTTTACGCGGCTGATCTCGGTAAGAAGGTTGTGCTCATCGAGCGCGGAGCCCGATTGGGCGGCGCGTGTTTGAATGAAGGCTGCATTCCCTCCAAAGCTTTGCTGCACGCCACCCACGCGCTGCCTGCGGCAGGCGAATCAGCCTTGCGCGGCATCACATTCGGGCCAGCGCAAATTGATTTGGCGAAACTGCGCGGCTGGAAAGATGGCGTTTTGACCAAGCTCGGCAATGGCATTAGCTCACTGGCGCAGAAGCGCGGCGTGCAAGTCGTGGTTGGCAAGGCGCGTTTCACCAGTTCACACTCGCTCGCGGTGCAGACGACGGCGGGCGAGTTGCCAGTTGAGTTCACCCACGCCATCATCGCCACCGGCTCACGGCCGGCGTTGCCACGCAGCTTCAACCTCGGCCATCCGCGCGTGATGACCTCGACTGGCGCGCTGGAGCTAGCGGACATCCCCGGCGAGCTGCTTGTCGTGGGTGGTGGCTACATTGGCATGGAGATGGGCACGGTTTACGCGCGGCTCGGCAGTCGCGTCACCGTGGTAGAGGCGCTGGATTCGATTCTCGCCGGAGCGGATGCGGACCTCTCGCGACTGGTCGTGGCCTACGGACGCAAGCTGTTCAAAGAAGTGCGCGTAAAAACCAGCATCCGCTCACTGACCATGGCAGGCGAACGCGTTCGGGCCGTGATGGAAACCAACGGCGAGTCGAAGGAGGAGCTTTACGATCGCGTGCTCATCGCGGTGGGCCGTGTGGCGAATTCCGGCGAACTCGGTTTGGAGAACACCCAAGCCACGCTCGATCCGCGCGGATGCCTCACGGTAAACGACCGGCAGCAAACTGCCGACCCCGCGCTCTACGCCATCGGCGATGTGGCCGGCGGCGTGATGCTCGCGCACAAAGCCGCGCGCGATGCACGTGTGGCGGTCGAAGCCATCCTCGGCCTGCCGGAGACAACGCGCCACGCGGTGGTTCCCGCTGTGGTGTTCACAGATCCGGAGATTGCATGGGTGGGCTTGACGGAAGCAGAAGCCAAGGCGCGCGCGGTGGCCGTGGAAATCGCGAAATTCCAGTGGGGTGCCAGTGGACGTGCGTTGACCAACGACCGCCCCGACGGCGTGACCAAACTGATCATCGAACCGCAGACAGAACAAATTCTCGGCGTCGGCATCGCGGGTCAGGGCGCAGGCGAACTCATTGCCGAAGCCACCATCGCCGTGGAACACAAGCTGACGGCGCGCGGACTGGCCCACGTGATTCACCCACACCCGACGTTGTCTGAGACTTTGATGGAAGCCGCCGAGTCCTTTTACGGCCACGGCACGCACGCTTTGCCGAAAAAGAAATCGTCCAGAGCCAGCCAGCAGGGCTGTCAGCCGTAGATGTCCTTCTTTGCCGCCGCCTCAGCTGAGTAGCGCGATTCACCAGTCTTCACGGAACGCAAGACCACTTGCGAGGCCCAGCCAGGAACGACCGACGCGAGTCCGGACAAGCAATCGCCGAAACCGGGAAAGTAGAAGTGTGTGCCGAGCGTTTTGTCGGGGCGGAAGTGGTGGTTCGCCAGCGCGATGCGGATGGTCTTCTGGGTGAAGTCGCGGAAGTGCGGCCCACGGTAGCGTGCGGAATACATCGGCGGCAGGTCGGCAAAGAGCATCATTGCCAGCGAAGTCAGTGTGCGGACGTTCGGGTATGTGACGATGAAGTGTCCACCGGGCTTGAGCACGCGATTGATTTCAGCGAGGAACCAGTCGGTGTCCGTGAGATGCTCGATGGTTTCGCCGGCATACACGACATCGAACGTTCCGTCGGGATACGGCAGCGGGTCGCTCTCGATGTCGTGGATGCGCGCTTGGTAGCCGAGGTCAATCGCGCCCTGCAAATAGTCCGGGCTGACATCCACGCCGTACAGTTCGTGATGCTTGATAAACGGCTTGAGCACTGAACCGTCCGCGCAGCCGACGTCGAGCACTTTCTTCCGGTCGGTGTATTCCGTAAAAAGCTGGCGGACCTTGCGCACGCGGTGGTCGGGGTTCTCCGGGTCGTGCGTGATGGGGCACGCGGCGGCGTGGAGGCGCTGGAGTTCGGAGGATTTCATGCAGGCTTCGACGCGCGATAGCCTGCCAGACGGAAGTAGAGGTTCGCCAGCCAAACCGGGAGGTGATCTTTCACGGCGAGCTTGAAGCTGTGCCAGTAGCTCCGGCGCAACATGAGCGGCGTGAGCCAGTTTTCGAAGCGCGGGTCGTTGCGCATCAGCTCGCGAATGGGACCGGCAAACTGAAACAACGACCCACCCTGCCGGATGAACTCCGCCTCACGCGCAAATTCCGGGCTGGCGAGCCGGTCAAGGATGCCGCGCAGCACAGCGCGATGCGCCACCTCGTCGCGCCGGCCGGACTTGTAGTAGGAAGTGGTGAAGATGTTGAAGCGTGCCAGCGGCTCAGGAATGTAACAGACGCCGTGGCGAAAGCCGCAGGCGTAGAGCACGAACCAATCGGCATGCCACTTCAACTCAGGAATGAAGCTGCCTACTTCGATGAACGCCGAGCGCTTCAGCACCGTGGTGTGGCTTGCAATGAAGAATTTGCTCTCCCGCTCCAACTCGGCCATCCGCTCAGGAGGTAGGTAGCACGGTGAGTCGGCCATGCCGACGCTGACGTGCCAGTTGAAGCCGGTGGCCAGCTCGTGCCAGTCGCCAATGGTGCAGCAGTAGGCAGCCTGCGGATACAGCTTCAAAAGCTTCAGCGACTTCTCAAACAGGCCGGGATAAATCTCGTCATCCGCCGAGCCGAAGTGGATGTATTCGCCGCGCGCGAGTTCGAGGCCCTTGTTGCCGTTGGCGATGACGCCAAGGTTTTTCTCGTTGCGAATGGCACGGATGACCGGGTGCTGGCGCGCGAACTCCTGGATGATATCCCAACTGTTGTCGGTCGAGCAGTCGTCAATGATGATGACTTCGAGCGGCTGAACGGATTGGTTGAGAATCGCCGGCAGCGAGGTGGAAAGGTATTTGCCGTGGTTGAAGTTCGGCATCACCACCGAAATCGTCGGCAGGGAGGAGTCCGGCATCAGCGAATTACTCCTTCACGAGATAGCCGGCGGGCGTGTTGTTCCAAGCTAGGGTCCGGATGCGAAGGCCGGGCTTATCGGCGATGAATTCATCCACCGCGCGCGTCTCGCCAGGCCAGTTCGGGATTGCGTATTCGTCGAACAGCATCAGACCGCCGCGCGAGAGCACAGGCCAGAACGCGTCCAGCGCGGCTTTGGTCGGTTGATACAAATCGCAGTCGAAATGGATGAGCGAGAAACGCACGCCTGGGTTGTCCTGCACGAACTGCGGCACGGTCTGCGCGATGTCCCCCGGCACCAGCTCCACCCGCGCCTTCTGTGGGATGAAGCGGTCCTGATCGAAAATTGCAATGGCATCCTTCAGCTCCGGCAAATAGGACTTCGGTGAAAACCCGCCGACCACCTTGCCCGCCGCCGCGTCCTGCGCGCCATCCTCCGGCGCGAGGCTGGTGAAGCCCTCCCAGTTGTCGAAGCCATAAACTGTCTTCGTGCGATTGCCCACAACGTAAGTCTCCAGCAAGTTCGCCCAGGTCATCAACCCCGCGCCGCGCCAGACACCCAGCTCTGCAATGTCGCCGGGCACATCAAGCGTTTGCTTGAACAGTTCGGCGTGCGCGAGAAAACGCTTGAGCCACTGCCGCCGCGCTAGCACGGCGAAGAGTTTCGCCGCGTCGAGTGCATCAATGCCATGTTTCTGGCAATGCGCGACCAACTGTTGCTCGATTTCCTGGTCGAGATTGGACTTCTTTGTTCCGTCAAACGCGCGCTCCATCAGTCAACCCTCACAATCTCCTGCGTCTTCGCCTTGAAGAACGACTTGGTGGAATCAGCCGGATCGCGGAAGACCCGGAAGTCGATGCTGTAGCGAATGCGCGAGCTGGTCTGCGGCGCAGACGCGTGCAAAAGCTCCGATGGAAAGGTAAGGATGTCGCCGGGATTCATGTGGACGTGGAGCTGCGGATATTTGTCGAGGTCCCCGATCGCCTTCGCCTCCCATGAACCTTCGGCCACGTGCTGAACATTCCCATCTTGATGACTCCCCTCATACACGACAACACCACCGGTGCCCTCATCCACAACGACCAACGGCACCCACACGGTGAGGAAATCCTTCATGTGCGTGTTGTAAGGCCAGTCCTGATGCGGCGGCAGCTGGCTCGCCTCGGCCGCCGCCATCTTGAACCGCATCATCGGCGGATAGTGGATGCAGTAGCCATCCGATTTGAGGAAGTTGCTCAAGTAGCCCAGCACGCGCGGCGTAGCCAGCACCTGCATGATGCGTTTGTCCAAGCGCGTATCGAGGTCAAACTCACCGCGCAGGAAATGCTTCAAGTCCTTTGGCAGCCCCCGCGCGATATATTCCTCGGTCTTCCGTTGGTGAGCCGCGTAACTCTCGTCCGTCACCGCCTCGCCAACCCACTGCGAAAACTGCTGCTGGAGGCGCAGCCGTCGGGCATCGAGAAAATCGCGGACCTGGCAGACGAAATCCTTTTCAAGGATGCCGCGTTCCAGGTGCCAACCCGCCGGGCCGAACGCGTCTTTAATGCGAGTAGTCATCGTGTTTGCAGTTGAGGTTTCAGACTAACTCCGGTGGAACGAAGAACTCAAGATTCGAGCACTCCGGCGCGAGGCGGGCCTTCACCTGCTGCGCAATGCGAGACGGCAATGCCAGCCAGACACGGCTGCCGGCAGGCACTTGCGACGCTGACAGGACCGGCTTGCCAAAACACTCGCGACCCACGCGCGTCGGATCCTCGTCCATGAAAAAGTCCACGCGCCCGTCCAGTTCCCCAAACAGCCACATCGCCGCGATGGAGGTGCCGAAGATTCCGAACCGTCTCCTCCGCGCCAGTTCGCGGGTCTGTTTGGCAACCTCCGTGAGCCAGTCCAGACGCTTCCGCAGGTCAGCGAAGATGCGAGGAAAAATGTCCTCACCCAAGGCGATTGGCTCCGTTGTCGTCGGCTGCGCCACCATCGTCAACTCCTTCGCCACCCAATCCGTCGCCAATACGCCAGGCAAATAGCCGCCGCGCACGGCAACGCCGCGCAAGACCTCCGCCGAAAAATGCGTGCTGTGGTCCACGATGAGCAGGTCGAAGGGATTGTCCACGTAATGCGGCACCTCGACCATCAGGTGTCCGCCGCAGACCAGTTTTGCCCGCAGCGACGCCAAGAATTGCGCGGGCTCCGGCACATGTTCGAGCACGTGGATTAGCGTGACAAAATCGAATTCACCAGTCACGTCGGCTGCCCCGCCCACCTGCATCACACTCACGCCGGGAATGGCTTCGACTTCGGCCCGATATTTATCGTTGATTTCCGTGCCTGCCAGCGACCACCCCGGCAGCAGCCGACTGCACGCGCGCAGCAACGCCCCGTTGCCGCAACCGACATCCAGCAGCCGCCCGCGCGCGCCCACGAGGCCAGACTGCACCAGCCGCTCGACGATCCGCTCGGAGCGGGCCACTCCTTGTCCGGTCGCGGCGGAGAAAGCCGCCTGCTCCGTGCCGCCGCTCTGGTGGTAAATGGTGTATTCGCGATAGACACGTTCGATTTCCGCCCGCCAGCCCGCATCCATCCGCTTCTGCACGCCACCGCATGCGCGACACACGCCCAACCAGCCCCCTGCCGCCCAAGGTTTGCAGTCCGAAGTGACGCGTCGGAGCACCGCGTATTCCGGCAGCGGCTCCACGTGCGCGTGACCACACAGGTGACAGGGTATAGAAACGGAATCGGCCATTTTCAAAGTGACGCAAAGCACTCATCTAGCACGGCGAGGGCGGGCGGCGGTGCCAACCCCAATTCCGTTTGCAGCCGCGTCGTGCCCAATGTGGTGTGCATCGGCACCGTTTCCAAGTCCACACCGGCCTCACGACTCGTCGTCGGTTGCACCAAGTCTGCGCACGCGCCCAGCCGCGTTGCCAGCCGGAACGCCGCTTCCGTGTAGCTCACCTGCGCGTCCGCCCCGACGTGCCACACGCCGCCAGACCAGTTCAGCGCCAGTCGCCGCATCGCCTCCGCGACCAAGCCCAGCGTGATCGGCGACATGACGTAATCGGAAAAGGGCCGCACCACGCGCCCGGCACGCAAGTCCTCCGCCCAACGCCAGAACAAAGGCAGTTCCGGGGCGACGACTTTCGTCAGCCGGACAATAGCAACGGATTTCCCCATCGCCAACAGCATGCACTCGGTTTCTGCCTTCTGGCGCCCATATTCGCACTGCGGATTCACCGTATCGGCCTCACTCTGAAATGGCTTTGTGCCGTCGAAAACAAGCCCACTTGAGAAGAAGACCACTCGCGCACCGAGTGCCCTCAATCGCTGCGCAAGAGCTACCGTATTCGTCACATTAATCTGCCGGGATTCCATTGGCTTCTCACGGCACATTTGCAGTGACGTCACGGCCCCACAAAGGAAAGCCACTGACACTTGTTGAGGCAATTCCCAAGTCGATGGATCCTTGGATAAATCCAAAGGGTGCAACATTGAGCCTTTGCGGCGTGAGGCAACAACTACCGAGCCACATGCTCCAAACGACTCAGCCAAAGCGCTCCCCACCAAGCCATCCGCCCCCACCACTAGCACGGTGCCGTCGGATAGGCTTGCCCCGCTCATGCCTTCGGCGGTTCGTCCATCCACACGATGCAGCGGCCGGCGGCGCGGCCTTGCTTGAGGTCGGAGATGGCTTCGTTGATTTCGTCGAGGCGGTAGCGTTTACTCACGAGGCCGTCGAACTTGAGCTTCCCGGCCTGGCAGAGCCTAACCAGTTTCGGGATGTCCACGTCGGGCCGGCAGTCGCCGCCTTCGGAGCCGGTTAGCACTTTTTTGAAGTGCAGTGGCAAGGTGTAAAAGCTCGGGTGCCGCGCGCTCTTGGTCGGCACGCCGACGAGAATCACCCGGCCTTGCGACGCGGTCATCTCGTAGGCTTGCTCGATGAGATCGGCGATGCCGGTGTTCTCGATCACCACGTCCGCGCCAGTCGCGCCGACGATCTTGCGGACTTCCTCTATGACGTTGGTTCCGCGCCCGTTGATCGTGTGCGTCGCGCCCATCTTGCGGGCCAGCTCGAGTTTGTGGTCGTGCAGGTCCACGCCGATAATCGGGTGCGCGCCGACCATCGCGGCGAATTGCACAAGGTTCAGCCCCACGCCGCCGGTGCCGAGGATGACGATGCTCTCGCCGATGCCGAGCTTGGCGTTGTTGTTGAGCACACCCATCGCCGTCGTTACCGCGCAGCCGAAGAGCGCGCCAGCTTCGGCATCGAAGTCCGTCGGGATGCGCGTGCAGCGGTTCTCTGAGATGACGGAATACTCACTGAAGGTTGTGACCCAGCCGGAGTTGATTTTCGGGAAGCGCTTCGAGGTGTAAGCCGCGACCGGTCCCTGCAAGCCCGCACCCTTGCGCCAGTGGCAGACGACGCGGTCGCCGGGCTTCACGCTGGTCACGCCTTCGCCAACATCCTGCACGGTGGCGGTGGCCTCGTGGCCAAGCAGGTGCGGGAGGAATTTGTCTGGCCCCTTCGCGCCCTCGATCTCGTTGATCTGCGCACCGCAGATGCCACTGCAATGGATCTTCACGAGCACCTGCCCGAAGCGCAGCGGGCCGGACTCGATTTCTTCGACAACGAGCGGCTGTTTCAGCTCGGTGAGGATGGCGGCGCGAAATTTCATGTGTTTGAAAATGTCTTTCCCTTACTCGAAGTAAATGAACTCGTAGTCGCCGGTGAAGCCGAAGTGGTTGTAGAGCCAGATCCACTCGGCGGTGTCGAAGAACGACTCGGCGGTGAGTGCCCAGCACTGGAGGTTGAAGAGCTCCTGCTCGTTGCGGTAGCTCTCCAACATCACGTAGCCGCGCTTGCCCACGCGCTGAATTTCGGCGAGTGCCGTCTTGAGCTCGAAGATGCGCAGGTTGTGCAGGCAGCCCAACGAGAGCACGAGGTCGAAGTGCTTGTCGCCCCACGGATATGCATCCTGCGCGCGGTAGCGCATGAGCTTCGGGCGCACCGGCTCCGGCGCGGTAGCGAGGCCGTGCTTGGAAATGTCGAAGCCGACGATCTCGGCGTTCGGCAGCAACTGCTGCAACTCGTAGAGCAGATACGCCTTGCCGCAGCCAACATCCAAAATCTTCGCGCCGTCCTTCAAGCCGTAGGTCGCGATGATCTGCTCGGCGACGGGCTTCCAGCGGCCGTCGTATTTGTAGCCGCCATAGCCGAAGCGGCGGTCGCCGTCCCAGTAGTCGAACTCGTATTCCTTGGCCTTGAGCATGCAGGCGACCTTGTCGTCCACCATGCGGTCAATGTATTTGCGCGCCGTCCGCTTGTGCAGCGGCGTGAAGAAGTTCATCAGTTGGCCCATAAGTCAGTGGCGATGGTCGTTTTCAGCTTCTGCCCGTTGCGAGAAGGTCACGTTGTCGTCGGGATTCTCGTCAGGATTGATCCTCAAGAAAGCGTAAATCAAAACCCCCAGCAGCGGCACGGCTAGCACCACCGTCCAGAGGACACGCGCCAGCAGACCCGTTTTTCCGCCCCGCCACCACAGCCGCACGATGACGGTCAAGGCAACTGCCTCGAGAATCGCCAGCACAACTTTTTGTTCCGTGGTCATCACGAGAGAAGTTGCCTCGCCTTCGCCGCCAGATTTGCGCTGGTCAAACCATATTTCCCCATGATCTCGGCCTGCGAGCCAAGCTCCTCGGTGAAGACATCCGGGAAACCCAGCCGCGCGAAGGGCACGCCCCCCTTGCCCGCGTCCATGAGCGTCTCCGCCACCGCGCTGCCGAGTCCGCCGACCAGCGTGTGCTCCTCGATGGTCAGCACGGCCTTCGCCTGTGCGGCGTAGTGCAACACGCGCGCAGCGTCGAACGGCTTGAGCGTGTGGACGTGCAAGACCGTCGCGGTGAGCCAGTCCTTGGCCAGCAAGTCCGCCGCGTCGAGCGCGACCTGCGTGGTGATACCGGTGCTGACGAGCAAGACGTCCTTGCCCTCGTGCATCGGGATGGCGTCGCCGATCTTGAAGCCGCGAGCGTCCGATGAAACCACCTTGTCGCCGCCCTTCGCGATGCGGATGTAGAGCGGCCCGTGCCAGTCCAGCGATTGCGCCATCAAGCGCTTCATCTCGTCCGCGTCGCACGGCGCAACGATGGTCATGTTCGGGATCGCCCGCATGATCGCGAGGTCTTCGTTCGCCAGATGCGTCGGGCCGAGCGGCGCATAGACCGTCCCGCCGCCGCTGCCGAGCAGGCGCACGGGCAACTCGTGCAAGCAAAGATCAATGAGCACTTGCTCGTAGCACCGGCGCGTGATGAAGGTCGCGATGGTGTTGAGGTAGGGAATTTTCCCGGACATCGCGAGGCCCGCGCACATGCCGATGATGTGCTGCTCGTAAATGCCCTCCATCAGGTAGCGGTCGGGAAACTCCGCCGCGAATTTCTCCAGGTTCTGCTTCGTGATGTCCGAGCCGACGAACACCACGCGCGGATCGCGCTTCGCGAGTTCGTGAACGGCGAGGAGGCAGGCTTTTCTCACGGCGTCGCCTCCAGTTCCGCGAGCAGCGCGGCGAGTTCCTCCGGCTTCACCTTGGCCTTGTGATGCCAGTCGGCGTTGTGCTCGGTGGTCTTGAAGCCCTTGCCCTTCACCGTGTGGCAGATGAGCACGCTCGGCTTGGCGGCATCAAACGGCGTGGCCTTCAGCGCCTCGCGCAACGCCGGCACGTCATGCCCATCCACCTCGCGCACCGCGAAGCCAAAGCTGCGCCACTTGTCCGCGAAAGGTTCAAGGTCCTGAATGTCCTTGCTCGGGCCGTAGGATTGAAACTTGTTGTAGTCCACCAGCACCGTGAGGTTCGACAGCCGGTGTTTACCCGCGCTCAAGGCTGCCTCCCAGACGCTGCCTTCGTTCGACTCGCCATCCCCGATGAGGACGAACGTTCGCCACGACTTCTTGTCAATCCGCGCCGCCAACGCGCAGCCGACGCCGATGGACAGCCCGTGCCCGAGTGCGCCGGTGCTGGCTTCCACGCCCGGCGTCTTGCGCGACTCGGGGTGCCCGCCCAGCCGTGAACCAAAGTGGCAGGAGCGCATCAGCTCCTCTTTCGGGAAAAAGCCCTTCTCCGCGAGCATCACGTAGAGGGAGAGGCAACCGTGGCCCTTGCTGAAGATGAAGCGGTCGCGGTCCGCCCACTTCGGGTTCGCCGGGTCCACGCGCAGTATGTCGTCGTAGAGCACGCGGCAAATCTCCATGACCGAGAGCGCCGCGCCGACGTGCCCGCGCCCGCTGCCCACTAGCATTTGCAGGATGAGCCGGCGGTGGTCTTTGCCGCGAGAGTCGATGAGTGCGCGTTGTTCCATCAAGCCAGGACGATTGGCGCGGGATAAATACCGGAGCACCGCCGCGAGGGGAAGTCAGGAAGTAACCTGACCTGCGACTTCCGCGTCGCCAGCCCGCGCCTACCATCCAGCTCGCAACTCCTGCTGGCCCTTGGTTTCACTTAGCTCGTTGGTCCAAATTGAGCAACGCCCGGCGGAGTCTGGCTTCGATTTGATGCTGCCGGTGCGGGACGAGCACCTTGTCGCCGTTGAGCTCGGTCACATAAAAGCTGTCCATCGCCGCGCCCTTTTCCGTGCTGATCTTCGCCACCGAGATGTCGATGCCAAGTTCACTCAGCGTCTGCGAGAGCGCGTAAAGCAGACCCACGCGGTCCTCCGTCTCAACGTCGATCACCGTGCAGCGATCGGAGGTCTCGTTGTCGAACACGATGTCGGTCGCGATGCGCTCGCCTTCGAGCGATTGGTAGAGCGGGTTTGCCACTTTAAGCCGGGCAATCAACGGATCGAAATCCACCTCCCCGACGAGCGCTTTGGCAAGCAGTTGATCAAACCTGTCCTTCTCCTCTTTCGTAGCCAGAATGCCAGTGCGGGCGCTGGTCACGTCAAACGTGTCCAGGACCACGCGGTCAGTGCGGGTGAAAATCTGCGCACTGAGAATGTTCAAGCCAGCGGCGGTGAAAGACCCGGCCAGCTTGCTGAACAAGCCGGCACGATCCCAAGTGCAGACCTTCACCCTTGAACAGCCGCGATCCGGCTCATCCACCCACACGATTGCCGGTGCGAGCGAAACCTCTGGGTCGTTACTCAGGAGGTTCCGCATGAAACGGTTGGCCAGCGTAAGGTCAGCGACGATTTCCTGTGCGTTGTGAATGAGGAAATAGCGCGGCGGCAAAGTGCCAAAATGGGCCTGAGCCTCACCCAGCTGCACCTCGCGGGGAAGCATCCGCACCACCTCGGCGAGCAATAATTCACGCTGCTTTTCTTCTGCACGGAGAAAAGTTGTGGCTCCTGTCAGCTCGGCGAAAGTCTTGCGGTAAAGAGTCCACAGCAGGGTGTCCTTGAAGCCGTTCCAGAGTTTGTCACTCGTGCCAAGCGAATCCGCCAGCGTGTGCAAGATCAGCTTGTTCAGATTTTCCGGGGTCTGCACGAGCGCGGCGAAATGCCGGACCACCGACGGGTCATCCAGATCGCGCCGCTGGGAAATCTGGATGGCGGCGAGGTGATGCTCCACCAGCAGCCGCAACACGTGCGTGGTGGCCCCGTCGAGCCGGAGCCGCCGGGCCACACGATCGGCGCACTGCGCGCTGTCCACCTCGTGATGGCGGCCCTGCGCGGCCTTGCCCGCGTCATGCAACAGCAGCGCGAGATACAGGATAAAGGGCCGCTCAATTTTCTGAAACACCTCCTGATACGGTGCGGCATTGGGAATGCGCCCGGCCCAGATGTCGTCGAGCTTCTGCACGCACATCAGGGTGTGCTCGTCCGCCGTGTAAATGTGGAAAAACTCGTGTTGAACCAGACAGGTCAGCTTGCCGAACTCGGGCAGGTATTTGCCGAGGAAATCGACCTCGTGCATGGCGCGGAGCGCGGGCGCGACGTTGCCGCGCTGGCTCAGGATTTCGCGAAAACTTTCGTGCACATGCTCGTTGCGGAGAAACGCCGAATCCACCAGCCGCAGCTCGTTGCGCAGCAGTTGTGCGGTGTCCGGATGCAGCCGCGCACCGCGTTGCTGGGCGTAGAGGAACACCCGCATCAAGCGGCACGGATCGTCCCGGAAGACGCGCGGAGACTGGTGCAGCAACTCGCCTTCGACCAGGCGGTATCCATCGACGACCGGCTCTGGCAGCTTGCGGCGGCCGGGCAAGAATTTTGCAAAGAACGGCATGCGGGCTGGTTTCGGCAGCAACGCCAGGCGGCGCTCCACCGTCCGCGTGATCATGTCAATGTTCCGCGCGTGCAGATAGTAGTCGCGCATGAATCGTTCAAGCCGCCGACTGGGCGAGCGATCCGTGTAACCGAGGCTGTGGGCGATGGCGGGCTGCACGCTCTTGGTCAGCACGTCACCGGCGCGATTGGTGAGGTAATGCAGCTCGTTGCGCGCCCGCAGCAAAAAGTCATACGCCGCGTCGAGCTGCCGCCGCTCGGCGTCACTGATGAATTCCTTCGCCTGAAGATCGGCCAGGTTGCGTGGCCGGTCCTTGGTGAAGAACGCCATCCACAAGAGGTTTTGGTAATCGCGCAAGCCACCGCAGCCGTTCTTGATGTTTGGCTCCTGCATCAACGCGGTGTTGCCGTATTTCTGGCGGCGCGATTCCTGGTCCGCCAACCGCGCCGCGATGTAGGCTTCCTCGTGGCCACGCACGCAACGCACGATCACGATGGCCTGCATCTCCCGGAACAGCGCCTCGTCCCCGCATAGCAAACGCGCTTCAATGAGCGAGGTTTTGGACTGGATGTTTTCGTTGGCCGCCGTCACGCAATCGTCCAACGTGCGCACCGAGTAACCCACCTTCAGCCCCAGATCAAAGAGCGTGTAGAGCAGGCCATCTGGTTCCGTAAGCAACTTGATGAAAGGATGCACCCGACCGCGCGCCGCTGCCGCCGTGTCACCGGTGTGCAGCAACAGAATGTCGATGTCGCTGTGCGGGTTTAGCTCGCCCCGGCCGTAGCCGCCGATGGCAATGAGCGCATAGCGCGGCAGTGTGCGCCGCTCGGCCACCGGCAACGTGTTGACGAGAGCCTCCAAGATATGCCGGTGGAGCGCGTCGAGCACCACGGCCCGGGCCTGGCACACTTCGCGCCCGCCGCCACCGGCGCGATGCAGCATCTTTAGCCGGGCCGTTTCCACCTTGAGAAATTGTTTGAACCGCGGCAGCTCACGGGCCGGCAATCGCCCCGCCGGCAGGCTCAGGCGTTTGGCGGCGTTGGCTACAATCTTATCGGCAAGGCTCGACATCCGGTTCGGCGCACGATAGGCAATCGTCCCTAAAAGGCAAGCGGAGCACCGAAGTTCGAACGGTCCGCTGTCCGAGCAGAACAGTTTTTAACCCGCACCGCATGACTTGCCTGCGCCATCACTTCGGCCATCCACTTTTCGCTTCGATGAGATTGTGCCTTGCCCTGCTCTGGCTCGGGGCTGGTTTGCAGGCCGCATCGGTGCCGCCGATTCAGACGGTGTTCGTCATCGTGTTGGAGAACAATAACTGGGCTAGCTTCAAGGGCAGTGCCTCCGCGCCCTTCATCAACACCGTCCTGCTGCCGTCCGCCTCGCACTGTGAACAGTATTACAACCCGCCCGGCATCCACCCAAGCGAGCCGAATTACCTCTGGTTCGAGGCGGCCACGAACTTCGGCGTCTTCAACGACGCGGACCCGGCCATCAACCACTTCGCCATCACCAACCATCTCAGCACGCGCCTCAGCCGCGCGGGCATCTCGTGGAAGAGCTATCAGGAGGACATTGATGGCACGTATGTCCCGCTGACATCCACGAACCTTTACGCGCCCAAGCACAATCCTATGGTGTTCTTCGACGATGTCACCGGGACGAACAACCGGGCTTACGCGTTTGGCATCGCTCATATCCGGCCCTACTCCGAGTTGGCAACGGATCTCCTCAATAACACCGTGCCGCGCTACTGCTTCATCACGCCCAACCTCGTCCACGACGGCCACGATCCCGCCCCGCCCAACTACAACGTCGTGCGCCAGACCGACGACTGGCTCGCGACCGAGGTGCCGAAGATAACCAATTCGGCGACTTTCAAAAACAACGGCGCACTTTTCATCACGTGGGATGAGGGCGAAGGCAGCGATGGTCCGATTGGCATGATCGTCCTCTCGCCGTTGGCGCGCGGTGGCGGCTATTTCAACAACCGGCACTACACGCACAGCTCACTGGTGCGCACGTTGCAGGACATTTTCGGAGTAAACCAAACCTACCTCAATGACGCGGCCAACGCCGCAGACCTCTTCGATTTGTTCGCGCCGTTCAGCGTGGCGGGCACGAACAACCCGACGACAGGCAGCTTCGAGTTGCGGGTCGGCGGCGTGATCCCCGGACGGACGAACGTGGTGCAGGCGGCGAATCAACTGGGCGGTTGGAGCAGTCTGTCGACAAACGCGCTGCCGCTCAACGCGCTCTCCAATCAGTTCCGCGCGTCGGACGTGGGCGCGGCGGGCGCGGCGAGCCGCTTCTATCGGGTGCTGCAATTGCCCTGAGAAAGTCGAATTGGCCGCGAAAGGGCGCAGAGGACTCAAAAGGGAAAGCCGCGGCTGGCAACGTCAGTTCCGGTTGCGTCCATTCTCGGCCCATCACTTCTCCGCAATCCACACGAGCGTCTCCACGGGCAGCAGGTCGAAGAGCGGGACGAGGTCGGCGTCGGCAAGATGAATGCAGCCGTGCGACGCAGGCCGCCCAAGGCTGGCTTGGTCGCCGAAGCCGTGGATGTAGATGTAGCGCTGAAACGTGTCCACGTCGCCGCCGCGATTGAAGCCAGGATCAAGGCCGTCGAGCCACAAAATGCGCGTGGTGATGGATGCCAACGGCAAGCCGTCCCGCAAATTGCCGATGGGTTTGCGCGCCTTGAAGACCGTGCCGGGTTCCGCGCCCGCGCCGTGCTTCTCGGCGATGCGATGCAAGCCCAGCGGCGTGCAGTTCGAGCCGGCAATCTGGCCGATGCCGAACTTGGAAGTGGAGCAGACGAACTCCCGCACCAGCCTGTAGCGACGGTCGGCGCCCCCCGCTATCGATGAGCCCTCAAACAAGGCAGCCCGCTGCGTCGCGATGCGAACGGTGAAAACATGACGCGTGGGCATCACCCCAAGTCGTGTGCAGGCGCGGCGGAAATTCGTTGGAATACGAGGCGCAGTCATGCGGCGCCGGAAAGATGCGGCGCGACGGCGGACTCTAGCAAGGCAATCAGCTCCGGCTGCATGAACTGGTAGTCGTCCGGGATGTGCAGGCAGATCAGCGGCTTGTCGGCCAGTTCGTCGGCGAACTTTTCCCGCAGGCGTCGCGCGTGTTTGGGTTCCATCACGAAGATCACGTCTGCCCACCCGATGTGACCAGCGGTGACTTTGATGCGGGCTCCGGTTTCGGTGCCGGCCGAGCGCGCCTGAATCCCGTCCATGCCATGAAAAATCCGCTCGGCCGTTGGGCTGCGCCAGCGGTTCCGACTACAGACAAAGAGGCATTTCCTAGCCATCACGCGGGCAGCCTTGAACGCGTCGGAGGGCAACGCAAGCCCGGCGCTCGTAGCTTCACTCGCTAACATTTTGATTCGTCAACGCCCGCCGGTTTCGTTAATAACTTCCCATTGCAACCGGCTGATCCCAAATCCAACTCGGCCCTCGCGGTCGAATGTCAGCACCTGACGCGGCGCTTCGGCAAGATCGAGGCGTTGGCAGGAGTAAGCCTGAACGTGCGGCGCGGCGAATTTTTCTCCCTGCTCGGGCCGTCAGGCTGCGGCAAGACCACGCTCCTGCGCATCATCGCCGGACTGGACTTGCCCGACAGCGGCGGGCTGCGCATCGGCGGCATCGAATCGTTGCGGCTGCCGGCTTGGAAGCGCCCCGTCAACACGGTCTTCCAGTCCTACGCGCTGTTTCCACATCTGAGCGTCTCTGAAAACATCGCCTTCGGCCTGCGCATGAAGCGGCTGAGTGCGATTGAAATCACCCGCCGCACGACCTCGGTGATGGAGTTGACGCAGATCATGCCCTTGGCCGCCCGCCATCCCAACGAACTCTCCGGCGGACAGAAGCAGCGCGTCGCGCTGGCACGGGCCATCGTCAACGAGCCGCAAGTCCTCCTGCTCGATGAGCCGCTCGGCGCGCTGGACCTCAAGCTGCGCAAGGAACTCCAGCTCGAACTTCATCACCTCCAGCAGCGGCTGGAGATGACCTTCGTCCACGTCACGCACGATCAGGACGAGGCGATGACGATGAGCGATCGCGTGGCGGTGATGAACGCCGGCCGGGTCGAGCAGCTCGGCACGCCCGAGGAAATTTACGAGCGGCCCAAGACGCGGTTTGTCGCCGAGTTCATCGGGGAGTGCAATTTGTTCGAGGGGAAATTTATCTCGCGCGACGGCTCCCGACTGGAGGCTGATTCACCGCTGGGCCGGTTGCGCATTGACCTGCCCTCGACCGCCATCGAGCTTGCCGAGCAGGGCAAGCTGCTGTTGGGCATCCGTCCCGAACGTATCTCGCTGGTTGGCGGGCACGCGGGCGACAACCGGGTCCTGGGCCGGATCGAGGAAATCACCTTCAACGGGGCCGAGAGCCGCTATCGCATCAACCTGGGCAAGGTCGGTCTGCGCGTGACAGAGTTGAACACAGGCCGGCGCGACGTGGGCCTCTTCGTCGGCGACTCGGTGGAAGTGGCCCTCGCGCCGGGCAACATCTTTCTGCTGGAGGGTTGAATGGCTGAGCCCACTGGACAAACTGCCTTCAAGCGCCGCCGGCGCATCCGGCGCACCGTTCACTTCGGCGAGCCGCTGCCGCCAGGCGCGCACACGTTTCGTGCGGCGTGGCTGTGCGGTCCGGCGCTGGTGTGGGTGACGATGTTCATGTTGGTGCCGTTGCTGTTCGTCGTGGCGCTGAGTTTCGCGCAGCGCGGCGACGCGGGCGAAATTGTCTGGCGCTTCACGTGGGAGAATTACGAACGCCTCTTCGGCCACGGCTCGCTGGGCTTCGATCCCGTGCAGCCGCTCATCCTCGCGCGCAGTCTGGGCGTGGGTTTCGCCACCGCCGGGCTGTGCCTGCTCATCGGTCTGCCGGTGGCGTTTTTCATCGCCAGCCTGCCGCGCCGGTGGAAGTCCGTGGCGCTCACGCTCGTGGTGATTCCGTTTTGGACCAATCTCCTGATCCGCACTTACGCGTGGCAGTTGCTGCTCTCACCCGAAGGCTGGCTGGCCGACATCCTCACCACGGCCGGCATGATTCCCGCCGGCACGGCGCTCTATCCCGGCTGGCCGGCCGTGATGGTGGCGATGGTGTGCGATTATCTGCCGTTCATGATTCTGCCGCTCTACGCGAGCGTGGAGAAACTGGACTGGTTGCTCGCCGAGGCCGCCGCCGATCTCGGCGCGTCGCCCGGGCGGATGTTTTGGCACGCGGTGGTGCCGCAGATCCGGCCGGGCATGATCGCGGGCGGAGTGCTAGTGTTTCTGCCAGCCACGGGGCAATTCGTCATTCCCGATTTGCTGGGCGGCGCAAAGCTGGCGTTGCTGGGCAATGCGGTGCAACAACAGTTCGGCTCCAGCCGCGACTGGCCCTTCGGCTCGGCCATCGCGGTAGTCGCGTTGCTCGTGATGGTGGCGGGCCTGTGGCTGCACACGCGCGTGACGAACGGCCGCCGGGAGGTCTCTCTGCCATGATCCGCCGCTCGCCTGCCACCGCCTTGATCGCCCTGCTGGTGCTCGTTTTCCTCTATGCCCCGCTGGTGGTGGTGATCATCTACTCGTTCAACACGGCGCGCTACGGTGCCGAGTGGCACGGCTTTACCGTGGACTGGTATTTACGGCTGATTCACAACGACCCGGCGATTGCCGCCACGATCAACACCATCGAGCTGGCCTGCACGAGCACGTTCTTCTCCGTGCTACTCGGCTCGATTCTGGCGTATGGCATGAGCCGCTACGAATTCCCATTCAAGCGCCTCTTTCACCACGTCCTGCACGTGCCAGTCTTCATCCCAGACATCGTGATGGCTGTGGCGTTGCTGCTCTTTTTCGCCGTGTTGCGGAAGTGGCTGGCTGGGTTTGAACTCGGCATGACTACGATGACCCTGGCGCACATCACTTTCCAAATCCCCTTCATCGCCATCGTCGTGCGCGCCCGCATGGCCGACTGCGATCCCCAACTGGAAGAAGCCGCCGCTGACCTCGGTGCGGGCCCGTGGCTGACGTTCCGCCATATCACATTCCCGCTCATGGTGCCGGGCATCGTCGCCGGCGGGCTGTTGGCGTTCACGTTGAGCCTGGATGACTTCGTGGTCAGCTTCTTCACCAGCGGCCCGGGTTCGACCACGTTGCCCATCTTGATCTACTCCTCCGTGAAGCGCGGCCTAACCCCTGACATCAACGCCATTGCCAGCCTCATCGTTATTGTATCCGCGCTGACCGTCGTGACCGTCGCGTGGCTGCGGGGACGAACCGAAGTGAAGACCTGAGCCATGCCTGGGCGGGAAGATTCGGCGGATAATCTCGATCGGACGTAAACTTCTTCCGCTCGGTGCCCTGTGTGTCTCTGTGGTTAACAGTTCGTGCGCAGGAGCATTTCCGTGATCGTCCCGTCCAATGCTCCATGCGCTCCGCAACCATCCCGCTGACTCCGTGTTTCACCCGATGACTTTCACCGCATGAACCCGCTACACTCCGCCGCAATCCGAACTCACGCCATGAAGACTTCTGCCGTTCGTGTCTCATTCCTCTTCCTCCTGCTTTTACTCACTCCTGCCCGGGCGCAAGTCCTTCTCAACGTGGACTTCGGCGTCGGCGCGGCGAGTGCCAAGTCCGGGTTTGCCGCCACCGGGCTCGCGACGAATGATTTCTGGAATCTTCACGCTCATTACAACCCGCGCTTCACGCCCGGCCAGCCGCAGGTGCCAAACCACACCACCGAGAGGCTCAAGTTCGCCGACAGATCTGAATCGCCCGTGTCCATCGCGGTGCAAAACGCCCCAGGCGTCTGGGGCAACGCTTCGGGCGACGCGATGTTCGACTCGTTCCTCTTCGCGCAGAACGGCTCGAACCTCGTCGTGACCGTCCGTGCACTGGAGGCGGGACGCTACCACTTCTATCTCTACGGCCACGCCGAGCCGGACGCGACGGCGGAGCAGAACTCCGTCTTCGTGCTCCGCAGCGGCACGAACACACTTGGCCCGCTCACCGCCGCGCCTGCGCCGGGCTGGAAGGTTGCGCAAGGCTGGCAGGAGGGCCGGCAGTTCGTCGTGTTCCGCGATGTGCCCGTGGAGAAGGACCAACCCATCGTCATCGAGGTCGCGCCGGGGCCCGGTGGCGTGGCGGTGCTCAACGGCCTGCAAATCATCTCCCGCGGCTCCAGCCCGCCCAAGACCATCGGCGTCGCCGCGCTGCCGCCACCCGCGACTTACACCAACCTCATCGTCCGCGAGGTGCGCTACGATGGGAAGGTCACCGACACCGAGGCGCGCTTCACGGCGACGGTCGAGGTCGAGTCGCTCACTACGAACGAGGTCTCCGCCGTGCTCTTCCAAGGCGACGTCGCCGTCTTCGCGCCGGACTTGCCGGCGGGCATTCGCCTCACCCGTGCCGGCGACTTGCAGTCGCCGTCTGTGGCGAACGACAGCTCCGGACGGCGGTTGCAAACCGCCGGCACGCGCGCGGGGACCTACCGCCTGCACTGCACCAAGCCCGGCGTCCACACGCTCAAGCTCGAAGTCATCGCCCGCATCACCAAGGCCGAACCGTGGAACCAAATCGCCTTCACCGGCCCGCCCGCCTCCGTGGCCAGCCTCAAGGCCGAGGGCAACATCGGGGTTCAGTTCGAACTTCTCACCGGTGCGTTGCTCGAAGGCACGCCGGCCAAGACCGCTTCCTCGATCGCCGGCGTCGTGGGAGCGGACCGTGTGGTCTCGCTGCGCTGGCAGGGCAAGACCACGGAGATTGCGCGCAAGTCCCTCATCACCGTGGACACCACCGCCAGCATCGTCGTTTCGCCCACGGTGACGAAGATGACCACCGAATTCCGCTACGAGCTGCTTCAGGCCAGCGTCAACGAGCTGCGCGTGCTGCTGCCCGCCAACGCCACGCTCACCAAGCTCACCGGCGAGACCATCCGCGACTGGGCCGTCACGCGAAGCAACGCCACGCAGGTGTTGCTCGTCACCTTCGCCAAGCCCGTCGAGAAGACCTACTCGCTCACGCTCTTCACCGAGACGGCCAACGACGCGGCGGGCGCGGTGGCCTTCGTGCCGCCGCAGCCGGTGGGTATCGAGCGCGAGTCCGGCACCGTGTCCATCCTCGCCGACGACATGGTGGTGGACGTGACCACCGCGCGCGACGTGCGCCAGGTCAACGCGCCCAGCGGCACGTTCTACGCTTACCGCTTCAGCGCGCGAGGCTTCGACGTGTCCGGCCGCGCGCGGCGCATCGAGCCAGTGCTGGAAACGGCCACGCGCGTCACGGCACGGCTGGAGGAGTCGCGGCTCGTGGTGAGCCACGCGGTGAACCTCAGCGTGCTCAAGGCCGGCATCTACACGGCGGAGCTGACTTACCCGACGAACTTCAACGTGACCGACGTGCGCGGCGGGAACGTGGAGGATTGGAAGGCCACGGCGGGCAAACTCAAGGTCAACTTCACGCAGCGCGTGCTCAGCGCGCATCGCCTCGACCTCACGTTGGAGCAACCGCACAAGACCTTCCCGGCACAAATCACCGTCGGTGCCGTGCGCGTCACGGGCGCGACGAAGGAGACCGCGTTCATCGGCGCGGCCTCGGCGGCGGGCATCCGGCTCAAGACGGAAACCCTGACCAGCGCGCGGGAAATCCCGGTGACCCAGCTCTCGCAGCGGGCGGGCGACGAGGCCCTCGCCTTCACCGCCGATGCGCCGGATTGGAAGCTCGCCCTCGCCACCGAGCGCCTGCCCGCGCGCGTCGTGGCCGAGGTGTTCAACCTCGTCACTGTCGGCGACGGACTCGTGGGCGGCAGCGCGACCATCCGCTTCGGCATCCTCAATCAGGGCGTGCAGGAGTTCAAAGTCCGGCTTCCGGGGCATTGGAAGAACGTCGAGTTTACCGGGCCCAACATCCGGCGCAAGGAGCAGGCGACGAAGGTATGGACAGTTTCTCTCCAGGACAAAGCCTGGGGCGGCTACACGCTGGTCGTCACCTACGACTACCAGTTCGACCCCAAGAAGGCCGTGCTCGACCTCGCGGGCGCGCATTGCGACGGCGTCGAGCGCGAGACCGGCTCCGTGGCCGTGACCGCCGCCGCGAACCTGAAACTCCAGCCCAAGCCCGCCGCCGAGCCGTTGCGGACCATCGACCAGTCTGAGCTGGCCGAGACCGACCGCGCGCTCATCACGCGGCCCGTGTTGCTGGCGTATCGTTACACCGGCAGCAGCTACGCGCTCACGGCGGACGCGGCGCGCTTCGACGAGGAGCGCGTGCTGGACGCCGTGGCCGACCGCACGCAGATCACCAGCGTCGTGACCGAGGCGGGCGAGATGCTCACGCAGGCCAGCTTCATGGTGAAGAACAACGAGAAGCAGCATCAGCGTTTCAAGCTCCCGGCCGGCGCGAACTTCTGGGGCTGCTACGTCAACAACCAGCCCAGCAAGGCCGAGCGCGACGGCGACTGGCTGCAAATCCCGCTGCCGCGCGGCGAAAACCGCGACGAGGCGTTCGCCGTGGACATCGTGTATGCACAGAAGCTCGCGGCGCTGGACAAATGGCTGCCGCAGCACGTCGCGCTCACCGCGCCGGCCACGGACGTGCCGAACACCTACGCTGAGTGGCAGCTCTTCGTCCCCGCCACCAAGCGCGTCTCCAGCTTCGGCGGCACCATGACCGAGGCGCGCGGGACTACTTACGGACTGCGCGAAGCGTGGGACCGCTTCCTCTTGTGGTGGGAAGACGTGTGGAGCCAACTCCTCGGCGGGCTGGCCTTTCTCGCGGTCGTTTACTTCATCGTCCGCTCGGTGAAGGTGAACGGGATGAAAGGCTTTGGCACCGCTGCCGTGGTGCTGTTCGTCTGCGCTATCATCGCCAGCATGATGCTACCCGCGCTCTCCAAGGCGAAGGCCAAGGCGGGTCGCATCAAGTCCGCGAACAACCTCAAGCAAATCGGCCTCGCGGCCAAAATCTTCGCCAACGACAACGCCGGCCGCTTCCCCGACAACTTCGAGGAGATGATGAACGAGCTCGGCTCGGACAAAATCCTCACCGACCCCGAGACCGGCGAGCGCTACGTGTGGACGGGCGCGGGCAAGCCCGAGCATCCCGACTCCGTCCTCGCCTTCACGCCGGTGGACGTGGAAGGCCACCGCAACGCCGTCTTCGGCGACGGCAGCGTGCAGCAGATGACCAGTTCGGCCTTCGCCCAAGCGTTGCAGAAGGACGCTCAAATCGTCGCACAGTCCTCCGTGCGCAGGGCGCAGGGCGTGGGGATGGCGCAAGACGCCCAGGCCTTGGCGATGAAGACACCGAAGAACGTGACACCGATATCTGGTGCTGGCGCGGTTGGCGGGGACTTCTCCAACATGAACGGAACCCCTCGCAATCGCATCGCCCGGTTGAATGTGGATGGGTCGGTGGATACGACCTTCTCAAACTCCCTCGTGGCGACGCGCCGACTGGAGTTTGCCAAGCAAGCAGACCAGCCAGCCAAGCCACAGGAGTTGCGCGCGGAGATGGAGCAACTCGCCGACATGGACAAGAAACTGGCCCAGCGGGAGAAATCCGAATCACTCGCCCGTGTGGACCACTTAAGTGCCGAACGCAAGGCCTCCTCCGGCCCGATGCCCATGACGCCGCCGCCAGCGGCAATGCCCGCTCCACCACTGGACCCGATGGGCAACCCAATCGCTGCCACCACCAAGCCATCGGCGCCGCCGGACTTTGGGGCTGCCGTTTACGGGGTGAGAGTCTTAGACAGCCAGACGACTAACCAAACTGTGTCCGTAAACTTTGCGACTGCGAATGGAACGGCCGTCACGGGAAACGATTATGTTGCTGGTGCTGTTACTGACCGTCGAGGTGGCCTTACCGGCACGGCAAACGCGAGCGGAGCCTTCCAACTTGGCATGCTCGCCGCAGGTGGTGTCGGTGGTGGTGGTGCACCGGGTGGTGGCCCCGGCTTTGCCAGCGTCGCCGGCGAGGCCGCGCAGACCGCCGTTGGGATGCGCTCCATCCGCATCGACATCCCGCGCAGCGGGCAGGCGTTCACCTTCACCAAGGTGCTCAACCTCAAGTCCGAGCCGCTGGGCATTGAGATGTCCCTGATGCCGCTGGGCAAGTTCCGCGCCGCGCAGTCCGCCGGGCAGCTCGCGCTCTTCCTCGGAGGCCTGCTCTGGGCGCTGCTCGGCTGGCGCAGCGCGGACCGCAGCAGCTTCGGCATTGCGCTGGGCGTGGCGCTGGCGCTCGCGGGCGTCGTGTGGCTGGGGCTTTCGGCGCGCACGCTGCATTGGGTGCTGATCGCGGCGGTGCCGTTGGTTGGGGCGGCGTTGCTCGTGTGGCTGGCGTGGAAATTTTGGCCGCGCAAGACCGATGCTGGAGGCCAGATTCCGGATGCTGGATTGGCTCCGGCGGTTGCGCCGGTGACTTCCAGCGCGGCGGTCTCCGAGGCCACCCGAGGTTCAGACTCGGACAAAGGCTCCGGCTCTGCGCCGCCGACCGTGGCGAGCATCGTTCTGTTGCTGCTCGCCTTGCAGTTCGCGCTCTGCGCTCAGTCTTCATCCAGCATCCAGCATCCAGCATCCAGCATCGTCACCCTCACCTCTGCCGCCTACACGGGCACGATCCGCGAGAAGGCCGCCGAGTTCACCGCCACGCTCGCGCTCAGTTCCACCGGCACGAACCAAACCTTCACGCTCTTCGGCAGCGATGTGGCCATCCAGAGTTTCACCGCGAAGTCCGGCGAGGCGCGGCTCGTGCGCGAGGCCGGTTCCGCCCGCGTCTGGCTGCCCAAGGCCGGCGCGGTCACGGTGGAGCTAAAACTGTTCGTCCGCCTCGATGGCGATGTCACCAAGCGCCGGCTCGGCTTCGGCCTGCCGCCGGCTTTGGCCAGCCAGTTCACCGCGCTTATTGACGAGCAGGACGCGGATGTCGAGTTCCCCAGCGCCGTGGCCTTCAAGCGCACGCCCGCCGGCAAGCAGACGCGCGTCGAGGCCATCATCGGCAGCACCGACCGCGTGGACCTCGCTTGGACGCCGCGCATGAAACGCCTTGCCGAGATGGAGGCCACCGTCTTCGCGCAGACCGCCACGCTCGTGACCGTCGGCGGCGGCGTGGTGAACTCACGCGCGGTGGTGGACTACCAAATCGCGCAGGGCGAACTGCGCCAGGCCAAGGTCCGCCTGCCCGTCGGGCAACGGCTCCTGCGCGTCGAGGGCGAGGGCATCCGCACGTGGGAACTCATGACCGAGGGCGGCACGGAAATTCTCTCCGTGGACTTGCTCAAGGGCATGAGCGCGAACTGGCGATTGACCATTGAGACGGAGAAGCCGCTCCCCACACTGCCCGCGACGGTGAAGGTCGAGGTGCCCGTCGTGCAGGACGTGCGGCGCGAGGCGGGCCTCGTGGCCGTGCGCGGCGCGGAGGAGACGAGCCTGGCCGTCGAGACGGCGGATGACTTGCAGCGCGTGGACCTCGCGGAGTTCAACCGCGCCAGCAAGCTCAACCACACCGACCTTGTCAGCGCGTTCCGCTACCTGCGCAGCACCTTCGCTCTCACGGTGAAGGCCGAGGCGGTGCAGCCGCAGGTCGAGGCCGTGGTGATGCAGCGCATGCGCCTCGGCGCGGAGGAGCTGCGGCTCGCCGCCGAAGTGAGTTACACCGTGAAGAAGGCTGGCATCTTCCAGCTCCGCGCGCAGATTCCTGTGGGCTGGCGGATCGAAACCGTCGCCTACGTGGACGCCACGTTGCGCGCCAAGGGCAGCGCGCTCATGCCCATCAACAACTGGACCGAGAAGACCGACGCCGGTGTGCGCGTGCTGGAAGTGCCACTTCGCGAACGCACGCAGGGCCAAGTCTCGCTGCTGGTAGTGCTGGCGCAGACGGTGAAGGAAGCGCCCAAGACCTTCGCGGTGCCGGCGGTGCATCCGCTGGGCGTCCACAAGCTGAACGGCTTCGTCTCCGTTTCCACCGAGGCGGGCCTCTCGGTGAAGACCGAGAGCTTCGACGGCTTGAGCGAGATTCCTGCCGCCTCGACACCGGTCGGCATTTACAAAGGGCTGAGTGAGCAAGCCACGTTGGCCTTCAAGTTCCTTTCCCCCGACCCGACGCCCGCTGCCGTGTGGAAGCTGTCCGTGGCAACGGAGCAGCTTGAGTCGTGGGTGCGCGCCGAAGTGGTGAATCTCATCAGCGTGAGCGAGACGCTCGTGAGCGGGCGCGCGCTGGTGCGGTTGGACATCGCGAATGCGCCGGTGAAGGAGTTCCGGCTGAAGATTCCGCTGACCGTGACGAACGTGGACATCACCGGCCCCAACATCCGCCGGCGCGACCAGACCGGCGAAGTGTGGCGCGTGGAATTGCAGAACAAACTGCGCGGCCAGCACACGTTCGTGGTGACGTGGGAGCAGCCGCGCGTCGCGAAGTCCGCCGCCCCCGTGGACGTGCCGGCGGTCGAGGCCGTGGGCGTCGAGCGCGAGACGGGCACCGTGGCCATCCTGGCCAAGCCGCCGTTGCAAGTCTCGGAGAAGTCCGCGAGCACGGAGCTGGTGCGGATTGATGCGCGAGAGCTGCCCGAATGGGCGTCGGCCCACGCGAGCGGCGCGAAGGGCGAGCAAGTCGTGCTGGCGTGGCGTTACTTGCGGCCCGGCTGGAAGCTGGCGGTGACACCGCAGCGCTTCGCGGAGGCGGCGGTGTTGCAGGCGCTGGTGGACAGCGCGCGGCTCACGACGGTCGTGGCCGACGACGGGCAGATGATGACGGAGGTGTCGCTATCTGTGCGCAACAACGGGCGGCAGTTCCTCGAAGTAGAGCTGCCGACAGGCGCAATCGTGTGGAGCGCGTTCGTCAACGGCCAGCCGGTGCGACCGACCAAACAGGGCGGCAAGCTGCTTCTGCCGATGGAGCAGGCCGGCGGCGACGCGGCGCTGCCGATTGAGTTCACCTACGTGGCGGCAGACAAGTTCCCCAAGCGCCAGGGCAACGTGGCCTTCGCTTCGCCGAAGTTCGACGTGCCGCTGAAGAACGCCCGGTGGGAACTGCTGTTGCCGCCCGACTACGAATACACGGAGTTCGCCGGCACGATGGGCCGCGACACCAGTGGTGCGCCGGTGGTGACGGTGAACTACTCGGCCACGGATTACTCGCGCCAGGAGGCAAGGAACAAGGAGGTGCGTGACAACGAATCCAAATCGAGTCTGAGCAAACTCAGCAGCCTGCTCTCCTCCGGCAAACTCAACGAGGCGAACAACGAGTGGTTCAACTACAAGCGCAGCGCAAACCCGCAAGGCAATCGCGGTGGGCCAGACTGGAAGGCCGGCAAAGACGGCGACGGGGACGACTTCCGGCAGTTGAAGGAAGTGGAGAAGCAACTGCGCCAATCGCAGGCAAGCAACTTGGTGCAGGCGCAGCAGGCTTATTCGTTGGACAATGCAACGAAGTTCGGCGGGCAAGCCGACGGCTTCTTCGAAGCTGGAAAAGGTGCCAACGCGTTGACCTACGACACCGGTGCCGCCGAGCAGCAGTTGGAGAAGCTCCAGAAGGCGCAGGAAGTGACCGTGGCGACTGTGCAACCGCTGCGCGTGAACCTCCCTCTGCGAGGCCAGCGCCACGCATTCACGCAAGTCCTCCAAACCGAGGTGAACAAGCCGATGACCGTCGAGTTCACCGCGCGGAATTTGAAGGCTGGCGGCTGGCTCAAACCCATCGTGCTGACACTCGGCGCGTTCCTCGCACTGTGGATTGCCGTGGCCGTCTTCGCCCAGCGCCGGGCGGCGTGACCAACCCGCCAAGCGGCGACTGCAACTCGCCGGCACGGGACTTCACCGCTGGCACCTCGGGCAAAAGAACGTGCTACGCGCCGCCTGAACCATGCGCTTGATGGGGGCGGCACAGTTCACACACGGCTGGCCCGCACGGTCGTAAACGCACAGCCGCTCTTGGTAGAACTGCGAGTTTCCCTCGACCGCCCCGTAGTAAAACAACCCGTCGCGTAGCCCGCCACCCGCGAAGTCCAGCGGGATGGTGCTGCCACATTCGATGGCCTCGGTTAGCACCTCGCGGATGGTCGCATGCAAGCGCGCGACTTCCTCCGCCTTCACCCGGCGCGCCGCGCGCTTCGGCGACACTCCCGCGCGGAATAGCGCTTCACTCGCGTAGATGTTACCGATCCCCGCTACGAGCGATTGATCCAGCAGTTTCACCTTCACAGCCTGGGCGGAGCGGCAGAGTGCGGTCCGAAAGGCGGCGACGGAAAATGCTTCATCCCACGGCTCCGGTCCGAGCGCGTGCAGCGCAGAGTCGTCCAGCGTAAACCGCCCGAACTGGCGTGGGTCTTCATACACGAAGTTCGTCGTGCCCATGTCCAGCACCACGACGGCATGCTTCGGCAGCGGCGCGCCCTTCGGCAGGAGAAACATTCGCCCCGTCATGCCTAGATGCCCGATGACGCTGACCTCCCCTGCCCTGCCCGGCCGACGCAGAGTGAACACCAGATACTTCCCGCGCCGCGTGACGCTTTTGAAGCACGCGCCGACGAGCGCGGCGTGCAGCTCGCTTTCGGTCGTGGGTCGGCACACCTTCGTCTTCCGGACCAGCACACTGCGAATGACTTTATGGCATAAGGCCGGCGCGAGATGACGCACGAGCACTTCGACTTCGGGCAATTCTGGCACGGGGAATACTCGGTTGGGACGCCTGCTTTACTGCGCGAGCTTCGCGGCGAGTCGCACGGCGGAAAAGAGGCTGCCAGGACTCGCAACACCTTGCCACGCGATGTCGAAGGCGGTGCCGTGGTCCACGCTGGTGCGCGGCACGGGCAGACCGAGCGTGGTGTTCACGGCGGAGTCAAACGCAAGCGCCTTCACCGGGATCAGCGCCTGGTCGTGATACAGGCAGACCACGGCATCGAACTGTTTGCGCCGCGCGGGTGTGAAAGCCGTGTCCGGCGGCACAGGCCCCGTCACGTTCAATCCGCGTTGTTGCGCCGCAAGCACAGCGGGCTGCACGGCGAGCTCCTCTTCGCGCTGGCCGAACATCCCGCTTTCGCCCGCGTGAGGATTCAAGCCGCAGACGAGCAGCTTCGGCTCGCGACCGCGCACGCGGCGCACCGCGTCGGCGGTCAGCTCAATCACGTCGAGGATGCGTCTGGATTCCAGGAGCGCAGGCACTTCGGCGTAACCGACATGCACGGTCACGAGGCTGCAAATCAAATCATCGGAGAAGAATGCCATGCACGAGCGGGCGGCGGCCATTCGTTCAGCAAAAATCTCGGTGTGGCCGGGATACATGTGGCCGGCCGCGTGCAACGCCGTCTTGTTGATCGGCGCGGTCGTGACGGCGGCGACTTCGCCGCGCTTGCCTGCATCAATCGCTGCGTGCACGTAGCGAAACGCGGCGTCGCCACAGCGCGCGTCCACGTGGCCGGGCGTCACGGTATCGGCGGCAAGGCATTGCAAATCCAGCACAGCCGGCTCGCGCAAATCCGCGAAGCCTGCCTGCCACTCAGCCGGCAAAATCACCCGCGCCCTGAACACCAGCCCAATCCACTCGGCCACCCGGCGCAGCACGCCTGCGTCGCCGAACACGACCGGCACGCATTCGCGCGTGATCGCCGCATCGGCGAGCAGACGCAGGCACAGCTCCGGCCCGACGCCGGCGGGATCGCCCATCGTGACCGCGATACGCGGTCGTTTCACATTCATGCGTGCAGTCTGTGAGTTCGCGGAGCCAACCGCAACTGTCCGGACGCCAATCCTTGGCCTTCTCAACTGACAGCGACGAGTTTACCCTGCACGCCATGGACTCAATTTTCTTCCCGGGCGGGAAGTTTCTCGGCATCGAGTGGCACGTCTGGAAGCTTGTCGGCTGGCTGGGCAACGTCGTGTTCTTCTCGCGCTTCATCGTGCAATGGCACGCCACGGAAAAGCGCAAACAAGTCGTGGTGCCACAGGCGTTCTGGTGGTTGAGCCTGAGCGGTTCGCTGCTGCTCCTCTCCTACGCGTTCTATCGCAAGGACTCCGTCTTCATCTTCGCGAATCTCTTCTCGTGGATTCCCTATATCCGCAATCTTATCATCCACCGCCGCCACAAAGAAGCGCACACGCTTTGTCCGGTGTGCGAGGTGAACTGCCCACCGCAGGCGAACTTTTGCGCGAGCTGCGGCGCGGCATTGAAAGCAAAGACCGCCGGTCAAACCGCCTGAAACACCAGCGCCGCTTGGTTACCCCAGAAGCCGGCGGAGATGGACAGCACAGAATTTACCTGCACCGTCTGGGCCGCCTGGAGCACGTTCAAGTTCGCTTCGCGATCCAACTCTCGGCAATTCACGGTGCCGGGCAGAATTCCCTCCTTCATCGCCAGCATCGCAATCACCGCTTCGAGCGCGGCGGATGCGCCGAGGCAATGACCCGTTACGGCCTTGGTCGAGGAACACGGGATGTTCGCCACTGCTTCGCCCAACGCCAGGCCGAGCGCGTTGGCCTCGGCGAGATCATTGAGCACCGTGCCCGTGCCGTGCGCGTTGAGGTAGCCGAGTTGCGTGGGCGTAATCTCTGCCATGCGGAGTGACTCCGTGATGACGCGGCTCAAACTCGCACCGGTTCGATCCATGCCCACGCGCTCGCTGC
Organism: Pseudomonadota bacterium; assembly: GCA_009922615.1. GTDB lineage: Bacteria > Verrucomicrobiota > Verrucomicrobiia > Limisphaerales > SXTU01 > SXTU01. The sequence continues at coordinate 20,382 of RFVF01000020.1, read as the reverse complement.
CCTCTGCGGCCAGCGCCCAGCCGGTCAAGCGCGCCAAACAGCTGGCACTGCGGCGAAGCGCGGACGCCTGCGATTCCAAAACGAGGAAGCCCGCGCCTTCGCCGAGGACGATGCCGTTGCGCGCGGTGTCAAAGGGCTTGCAGGTCAGGTGCGGATCGGTCGCGTGACCGAGGATGCCGGTGGCGTGCAGTTGCGCGATGACGATCGGGTTCAACGGAGCTTCCGCGCCACCGGCGAGGGCGACGTCCACTTCACCGAGAAGAATTTGCTGGGCCGCCACCACGATCGCCGCCGCGCCGGACGCGCAGGTCGCGGAGACTGTCAACGCCGGGCCGTGCGCGGGGAACGCGAGTGAAAGCATCCCGCTGATGTTTGCGAGCGAGCAATGCGCGGCATCGGACGGCCGGGCGCGCGGGAGATTCGGAGTGACTACGCACTCTGCGAGTTTGCCCACCGCGCCGCGCGATGTGCCGACGAAGACCCCGATGCGTTCGGGCGCAACGGGTCGGAGATCTAATTGAGCTGCGTGCCAAGCCTCGGCCGCAGCGGCGTAGGCCAGTTGCGCACTGCGGTCCATTTTGCGCGTGAGCCGCGTAACCGGCGGCTCGGTGGCACGAACCGCAGCGATGCGGTGGCCGGATGGCGACAGGTGGTCGGGCAGCCAAACCGCTGGCGACTCGCCGTGCAGCACGGTTGCCCAAAGTTCGCGAACGCTCGCGCCCGCGCCGCAAAATACGCCCATGCCCGTCACGACGACGGGGCTTTCTCGGAGCAGGCTATGGAGCAGCGGCGGGTTCACGCGCGGGGCGGACAGGTAAACCATAACGTTCCCTTTTGCACGTAATTCCGTTTCAATCGCGCGCGATGAACGCAACACAACGCAATTTCGAGGGCCTCCTCGACCGCTACTTTGAATCCGCCTTGGCTGACAATCCGGTCTGGGCCAACCACACTGGCCTGAGCACTGGCGAAGGCAAGCTGGGCCGTGCCACCCTTGCGCACTCGCAACGGCAGGAGAAGCGGCGGCGGCAGACGCTTGCATCGCTTGACGCGCTCAATCCGCGCGAATTGTCCAGCGAGCAGCACCTCGACCGGCTCGCCTTGCGTGCCATGCTCAACAAAGAGTGCGAAGACTTCGCGCGCGGTCGTCATACGTTGGAGCCTGATGGCATTGATGCCGTGCTGAACCTGTTGCAGCACGAACTTCAGCGCGGCGATGACGAGCCTGCGCGCGCTCGTGAGAACATTCTTGGCGTCCTTCGCGAGACGCCGCGTTTTCTGGCCGAGGGCGCAGCGGTGGTCACGCGCCCCGAGCGCGTGTGGCGCAAGGTGATGCAGCAGACTTTCGCCGGAGCCTCGTCGCTTTTTGATGCGGTGGACACGTTTTTGAAACAACCCGCCACCGCCGCCGCGCGCCGCGCCACGCAGACCTATCATGACGCCGTCATGAAACGCCCGCTTGCGCCGGAAGGCTCCTTCGCCATCGGCGCGGAGGCGACGCAGCGGCGCGTGCGAGAGCAGGTCGGCTTGGACTACACACTGGCGGAGATTGAATCACTCGCGCTCGGCGAAGCGCAGCGTATTGGCGCGTTGCTGGACGCGGCATGCAAGCAGTTTGGCAAAGACCGTTCAGTGGAAGAAATCATTTCCGACGCGCGTGCCCAGTGGAACCCCGGAGCAGACTTGCCGGCCGTGTATCGGGCGGAGACGCAGCGCGTGGCAGACGGGTTCCGCACGGCCAAGGCGGTGACGTTTCCGAAGGGCGATGAACTTCAGGTGCGGCTCGTGCCGGAGTTCATGCGACACTTGTATCCGACGGCGGCTTATTCCTCGCCCGGTGCATTTGAGAAGAGACAGCGCGGCATCTTTTGGGTCAACGACCTCAGCCTCACCAAGACGACCGAGGCCGAGAAGCTCGCGGAGCGGCAGCAGCACTTCGGCTTGAGCCTCACCGCCGCGCACGAGGCGTATCCGGGGCATCATCTTCAGTTCGTCACGGCGAACCGCCACCCGCGCAAGTGGCGTCGGCTCTTCGCCCACGCCGTTTTCTACGAGGGCTGGACGCTCTGGTGCGAGCAAATGATGGTGGACCTCCGCATTGACCGCACGCCGTGGCTGAAGGTCCAGCAACTCCACGACGCCCTCTGGCGCGTGCATCGTATCCTAGTGGACCTACGCCTCCAGACCGGCCGCTACAGTTACGAGCAAGCCGCCGCGCACCTGCGAAAACATCTGGGCTTTACCAAGGCGCGGAGCGAGGCCGAGATCAACTGGTATTCCGCCTCGCCCACGGTGCCGATGAGCTACTGGCTCGGGCGGTTGGAGAACGAGCGGCTGCGTCAACGGCTCGTGGTGGGGCGCGGCTGGAGCCTGCAACGGTTCAACGACTGGCTCCTGAGCTTCGGGACCATTCCGCAGGCTTGGATCGAGCGGTATGGGTTGGAGTGAAGCGGCTGCAAATTCAACCTTCTCCTACTCACCGCCGGAATTCGGTGCGATGAACCCGCTCCGGGTATGGAACCGCCTTTGCGCTCGCCCCTTCGGGCAGTGGTCATTAACCTCTCGCGCTTTGCGGAAATCATGTTGCACCTGACCCTTCAAGCCCGACTCCAAGCCGCTGTCCGAACTGTGTTGCCGGACGCGGATGCCGCCACCGTTCTCGTGCGCCCATGCCCGGATGCGCGTCACGGTGATTATCAATCCAACGCCCTCATCGCCCTGGCAAAACAGCGCAAGCTCAATCCCCGCCAGCTCGCCGAGCAGGTGAAGGCGGCGCTCGATGTGGCCGAGATCTGTGAAGCCGTGGATATTGCCGGTCCGGGCTTTCTCAACTTCCGGGTGCGGCCAACCGCGCTGGCGGCAACGCTGCTGGCGGCGGCGCGCGGCGAGCATTTGTTCTACGCCCCCGCCGCGCAGCCGCGCACAGTGGTGATTGATTTTAGTTCGCCCAATGTGGCCAAGCCCATGCACGTGGGGCACATCCGGTCCACGGGCATCGGCGATGCGTTGCAGCGTATCTTCCGGCTGCTCGGGCATCGCGTCATCTCGGACAACCACATCGGCGACTGGGGCACACAATTCGGCAAGCTGCTGCTGGGCTGGAAGCAGATCCTCAACCGCGAGGCGCTCGCTGCCGATGCCATCGCCGAGCTGGAACGGCTTTACAAAGTCATCAATGCCGAGTGCGATGCGAGCCCCGCGCGGCTTGAAGAAGCGAAGCATGAGCTGGTCAAACTCCAAGCCGGCGATGCCGAGAATTGCAGCGTCTGGCAGGAGATGATCCGCGTCTCGCAGGTGCAATTCGACGCGATCTATGGGCGACTGGGCGTGAAGTTCGATCACGCACTGGGGGAGAGTTTTTACAACCCGCAGCTCGGCCCGGTGGTGGAGGATTTGCTGGCGCGTGGCATCGCGCGGGAGAGCGAAGGCGCAGTCGGCGTGTTCAGCGACGGCTCACTGCCGCCCAAACAAGACCCTTTTCTCGTGAACCGTGACGGCGAGTGGATTGCGGACCCCGCACTCGTGCGCAAGAGCGATGGTGGTTTCAATTACATGACGACGGACCTGGCGACGATTGATTACCGGCTCAAGACGTGGGCGCCGGCGGAGATCGTTTACGTGGTCGATGACCGGCAGGCGCCGCATTTCAAGAAGCTGTTCCTCACCTTCGCGCGCTGGCAGCCCGAGGCGGCGGCAAAGGTGAAGCTGGTTCACGTGGGCTTCGGCAAGATTCTCGGCGAGGACGGCAAGCCGTTCAAAACCCGCAGCGGCGACACGGTGAAGCTCGGCGAATTGTTGGACGAGGCGGAGGAACGAGCGTTGAAAGTGGTCACGGAAAAGAACCCGGATTTGCCCGTGGTCGAACGGAAGGAGATCGCGCGGATCGTGGGCCTGGGCGCAGTTAAATACGCCGACCTGCTGCCGAACCGGCAGAGTGATTACCAGTTCAGTTGGGACAAGATGCTTGCGCTGCAAGGCAACACCGCGCCGTATCTGCTCTACGCTTACACGCGTGTGCGGAGCGTGCTGCGAAAGCAGGAAGTGACCGCCGGAGATCAGGGATTGGAAATCAAGCTGGTTGCCGCCGAGGAGCTGGCCTTGGCGAAGCACTTCTTGAACTTCGGTTTGGTGCTGGAAGCAGCGGCCGAGGAATACCGTCCGAATTTTCTCTGCAATTACCTTTACGACCTGGCGGGATTGTTCGCGCGTTTCTATGAGAATTGCCCGGTGCTCAAGGCCGAAGGAGCCGAGCGGGCCACTCGCCTGCTGCTGTGCGATCTCACCGGCCGAGTGCTCAAGCAAGGGCTCGAAGTGCTCGGCATCCAAACCACTGACCAGATGTAGTCGGCCGGCGGAAAAATCTCCCTTTACTGCCGCCTCGCACTTGCCGATTCTATCTCCACCTTGCCGCGACGAAACTAGAGCACAGCGTGGATCAACCAACTCAGGAAATCCGTTTCAAAATCTGGGCCGTGGACGACGTCGTCTATGGTCCGGTGGATTTGCCGACCTTGGCCGAGTGGGTGAGAGACGAGCGGGTGCTGGCGGAAACCTGGGTTTACAGTTGCCACGAAAACAAGTGGAGCCCGGCCGGCCAGATGAAGGAGCTGCGCGCCGTCTTCAATGCGGTTCAGCCCGGCGGAGCCGCCGCTGCCGGAGCCGCCGTTCCGGCCCCACTCATCGCCGGCATCCGGCCCGGCGCGCTCCGGCGCGTGAAAATTCTCGGAGAGATGACAGACCAGCAGCTCGGCCGGTTTGCGCAGTTCATGGAGGTGGAAAACGTCCGGCAGTTCCACACCATCGTCAAACAGGGCGACCCCGGCGACTCGATGTTCCTGATCCTCGAAGGCGAACTGCGGGTGCGCCAGATGATTGGCGGCAAGGAGACTGTCCTCGTCACCCTGCTGGCCGGCGAATTCTTCGGTGATATCTCGCTCTTCGATCACGGCCCGCGTTCGGCCGACGTGGTGGCCAATAATAACTCGGTCCTGCTCAAGGTTTCCGCGACGAATTTTCAGCGCCTTCTCCAGGACGCACCGGAACTGGCAACGCCCTTCCTCGTCGCCATTTGCAAGACCCTCACCGCCCGCATCCGCGCCGACAACCGCCGGCTGCGCGACTCGATCAACGTCGCCCGCGCCACGCGGTGAGCGCGGTATCCGGTCGCTGAATCCTCGTCGCTCGACGTTCGTCTGCCCTCCGCCGGTAAACCCATAACTCTGAAAACCCAAATGAAACTCCGTCTCACCCTCAGCCTCTTCACCCTCACTGCTGCCCTGGCCGTCCAGGCGGATGAAATTAAACTCTCTGGCGTGCATCTCTGCTGTGGCAGTTGCGTCAAGGGCGTCGAAAAAGTGGCCGCCAAAGTCAGCGGCGCTTCCGTCGCGATCGACAAGGACGCCGGCACCGTCACCATCTCCGCGAGCAAGAAGGAAGCGATCCAGGAAACCGTGAATGCGCTTGTGACCGCCGGTTACTACGGTAAGTCCAGCGACAGCTCGATCAAGCTCGCCGACAGCGGTGCGAAGGACGCGAAGGTCGCCTCCATCAAGATCGAAGGGGTCCACCTCTGCTGCGGCAAGTGCGTGACCGCCGTGCAAAACGCGATCAGCAAAGTGCCCGGTGTCAAAGGCAATACCGCCGAGAAGAACGCCAAGACCTTCGAGGTCACCGGCGACTTCAGCCCCAAGGCCGTTTTCACCGCCCTGCAAAACGCCGGCCTGACCGGCACGGTGGCGAAGTAATCCAGCACTTTCGCAAACCTCGGCCCGCGAGCAGTCTCGCGGGCCTTTTTGTTGCCCGAGTGAACCAATCGCGCCAGCATCGCGACCACTTTATGCACCGTCGCACCTTTCTCCACACGGCCGCCTCCTCCTCACTTGCGTTCACCCTCGGGGCCACCGAAGCACCACGCCGCGTGCGCATTGGCTTTCTTGGATGCAGCCACTCACACGCGCTGCCCAAAGTGAAACTCGCCCTCCAGTCGCCGGATTGGGAATGCGTCGGCGTGTTCGAGCCGGACGCCAAGCATCGTGCGGCTGCGGAGAAGCTCGGGGCGAAAGCGCTGCCACAAGACCAAGTCATCGCCGCCAGCGAAGTGCTCGCCATCGAATGCGACGCGAAAGACCGGCACGCCCTCACCAAAGCCGCGTTGCTCGCCGGGAAACACGTTCATGTCGAGAAGCCACCGACTGTCGGCCTTGCCGAGTTCCGTGAACTCCTCGGCTTGGCCCGCGAGAAAAAAGTCCTGATGCAGATGGGCTACATGTGGCGGTATAACCCGGGCATCAACGCCGCGCTCGAAGCCGCCCGGCAAGGCTGGCTTGGCGATGTGCATTTCGTGCGCGGCGTGATCAACACCAACCTCAACGCCGAGGGCCGCCGCTCGTTTGGCGAGATTGCCGGCGGCACGATGTTCGAACTCGGCTGTCATCTGATCGATCCCCTGGTGCGGCTGTTGGGCAAACACGCCCAGATCACGCCCGTGCTGCGCCACGACAGCAAGGACGCCGACGCGCTGGCGGACAATTGCGTGGCTGTCTTCGATTTCCCGCGCGCTGTTGCCGTCATCAGCAGCGTGGCGATGCAGCACACGGCGGGCGCACATCGCACATTTGAGATTCAGGGCACCAACGGCGTCGCCATCGTGAAACCACTGGAGCAACCCGTGTTGACCGTGGAGCTTGCAAAGGAAGCCGGGCCTTACAAGAAGGGCAGCCAAGTCATCAACTTCCCGCCCTACCAACGCTACACGCCCGAGTTCGCCGAACTGGCCGCATGTGTGCGCGCTGGCAAGCCACTGGCGGTCACACCCGCGGAGGACGAACTGGTGCACGAGGCCTTGCTCAAGGCCAGCGCGATGCATTAGCGCAGAACTATTTCCGGGCCTGCACCTGCGAGGCGGAGTAGTCGTAAACGGAGTTCAGATTCTCGCCGAGGGCGGTAAACTCGCATTCCATTGCGGCCACGAGCGCTGGCGTGACCCGGTCGCGCTCCAGCAGTTGCGCCGCGCCACTGAGCCAGAGCGTGCGCCAGTAGCCGATGAACTTCCTCCGGGCTGACAATTCCGTCATGCGAGCATCCATCCGCACCGGGAGCGTGCGAAACTGGATTTCCCCAAAGCCCGCAACCGCTGCGAGTGTGGCCAGCTCCGCGCCGATGTCGGGTGCGCCGCCGAGCTCGCGTTGCAACGCGTTGAAGGCCTGCCAGTATTCGGCCATCGCCGGACACGGTGGCTCGACGCGCAAGCTGGCATTGAACACTTCGGTGACCGAGAGCACGCCGCCGGGCCGCAGGACGCGCCGGGCTTCGCGCAGCGCGCGCAATGGATCGGTGAGATGTTCCAACACCCAGATCAGGCAGACGCCGTCGAACGACGCCTCAGCGAAAGGGAGTTCATACGCGCTGCCGACGTGCAGTTGCACCGCCCCGGCAGCGAGTTCGTCTTGCAGAAGCTCACGGGCCTTGGCCAGTTGCGACGGCGCGAAGTCCACCCCCGTGAGTCGGGCGTGGGGGAAACGCCGGTGGAGAATCTGCAGCTCTGCACCCACGCCGCAGCCGATCTCTAACACACGATCGCAGCCGGTAAAATCAATCGTCGGGAAAATGTAAGGCTCCAGAAACGCCGCCTGCGCCACGAGCCGCGCCTGTTCCTCGGCGGAAAAGGTGTGGATGTAGCCGGAGGACACGGGCAACGAATCCATTCACCCCGCCGATTGCGTCACCGTCTTGCGGCCTTCCACGCGGACGAGGCCGCGGGCGAGGGCGGAGATGGCCAGCGGGTAGAGCTGGCGTTCCGCGACTTGGATGCGGCCGTGTAAGGTGTCCGCGTCGTCGCGGCTCAGGACGGGCACGGTTTGTTGCGCGATGATCGGGCCGGTGTCCACGCCTTGATCCACGAAGTGAACGGTGCAGCCCGTGAACTTCACGCCGTAATCCAGCGCTTGCTTCCACGCTTCCAAGCCGGTGAACGACGGCAGCAGCGAGGGATGGATGTTGATGACGCGCTGAGGAAAGGCGCGGAGGAATTCGCCTTTCAAGATGCGCATGAACCCCGCGAGCACGACCAGCTCAACGCCGGCCTCTTTCAACGCCGCGATGTAGGCTGCCTCAGCTTCCTCATCCAGCTTGGTGCGAAATTTTCCCGGGGCGATGAAGCGCGCCGGCAGCCCGCGATCCTTAGCCCGGGTCAGGATGCCCGCGTCCGCCACGTCCGCGAGCACGATGGCGATCTCGGCGGGCACGCTGCCCGCCGCGATGGCATCGGCGATGGCGACCATGTTGGAGCCTTTGCCGGAGCCGAGGATGCCGAGCCGCAGTTTCTTGAGTTCACTCACGCGGCCAGTGAGTAGCACAACGCGAAGTCGCGGCAAGCGGAAAGGCCAACCTCAAGCAGCAAGGAACTGGACTTCGCCGCTGCCATTCACTTTTTACTCAACTGCCAAAACCTGCCATTGCATAACGTGCAGCTGTGGGTGTCCGGCGAAGCTCGACGGCTCGTGGGCGAGCGACAACACACGCTGATGGGAGAAGGAAACTGCGCTGACCACCAACTACGCGCTCTTGTCGCTGGAGCTCATCTGGCGCGGGCTGTAAGTGAGCTGTTGGCAGGCCCGATTATTTGCCGGACAGGAAGCTTGACATTCCACCGTGCCCGGCGCATTGACGACGCTGTGAATCCAATCGGCCATCGCGCAACTCATGCACGAAGCGGCGTGTTGCCGTGGTTCGGACCAGCCAGTGGCGAACTCCTCCGCGTGGGCAGCACGCGACGGGGTTTTCTCCAGACCGGTCTCAAAGGCATCGCGGGCTTGTCTTTGCCGACCTTGCTCCAACAACGAGCGCTGGCCACGGCGGCGGGGCGATCACCGCGTAAGACAAGTGTGATTCTCTTCTGGCTTTCGGGCGGCCCGAGCCACATTGACATGTGGGATCCCAAGCCCGAAGCCCCGCGCGAGATTCGCGGCCCGTTTGGTGACATTCCCACGAAGGTTCCGGGCATCCACGTATGCGAGCATCTGCCGCTCACCGCGAAGCTGATGGACAAGCTTACAATCCTGCGCTCGGTGGATTGCCGCGCGAGCGATCACACGCCCATCACCATGCAGGCGTGCAACCCGCTTGCCCGCCGCACCAACGATGGCAAGGACGGAGGCGGCTATCCCAGCATGGGCGCGGTCGCCGCCAAGTTTCGCGGCCCGAACGCGCCCGGCATGCCGGGTTTCGTCGGCTTGGCGGACTCGTGGAAGTCCGATGTCTGGGGTGCGGGCGACATGGGCAACGCCTTCGAGCCGGTCAACGGCAAGGAGTTGTCCGGCCAACTCACATTGCCCGAAGGAATTTCCCTGGACCGGCTCGGCGACCGACAGTCGTTGCAGGAAAACCTCGATCGGTTGAAACGCACTTTGGACCACAGCCCCGCCGTTGCGGCAGCGGACCAATACACACAACAAGCCTACGACGTGGTTCTGTCTGGCCGCGCGCAACGAGCCTTCAATCTCGACGAGGAACCGGCGGCGATGCGCGAGCTTTACGGCAACACCAGCATGGGCGAGAAGGCGTTGCTCGCGCGTCGGCTGGTGGTGAGGTTCGCTGGGGCGGCATTGAGAAGGGCCTTAAGCCGTTGCTGCCGCGCGTAGATCAGACGTTGCACGCCATTGTCACGGACTTGGAAAGCCGAGGCCTGCTGGACAGCACGCTCATCCTGATGATGGGCGAATTTGGCCGCGGGCCGGTGATCAACAAGAACGCCGGGCGCGATCACTGGACGCGCGTGATGTCGATGGTGATGGCTGGCGGCGGACTGCGCCACGGGCAAGTGATCGGCAGCACGGATCGGCGCGGCTCCGACATCGCTTCGCGTCCCGTCCTACCCGGTGACTTGGCGGCGACGGTGTATCGGCATCTCGGCATTGATCCCGCCTCCCAGTGGATTGATCGCCAAGGCCGGCCCGTGTCCATCGTCACGGACGGCGGCCAGCCGATTGCCGAGCTCGGTTGAGCGCTCAACCAATTGAAAGCCGGGCAAGGCCGTTGTTCACAGCCCGGTGGGATGGTCGAGAAAATCCCACGGCAGCACATACTTGGTAGCCAGATGCGCGGCGAGCGCCTTCACCCCAAATGTCTCGGTGGCATAGTGACCACCGTAGAGCACATTCACTCCCAGCTCTTCGGCCAGCGCGAACGTCCAGTGCGGCCCTTCGCCGGTGATGAAGGTGTCCACGCCCTCAACCGCCGCCTGCTTGAGTTCCGCCCCTGCCCCGCCGGTCACGATGCCAATGCGCCGGCACTCTGCTGGCCCGCCGGGTAACACTTTGGGCATAACGCCGGTTGCTTGTGCCAGTCGGTTGGATAGCTGCTCGCGGCTGATCCTTCGCTCCGCGCGCAAGCCGATGTGCTGGCCTTTTGCCAAAAAGAATGGCTTGAGCCGCTTCATGCCCAGCGCAGCAGCGAGCTGCGCGTTGTTCCCCAGCTTCGGATGCAAGTCCAACGGCAAATGCGAGCTGTAGATCGCCAAATTATTTTCGAGCAACAAGCGCTGCAACTCACGGCGCTTGCCCGTCCACGGCACCGTGTCGCTCCAGAACAATCCGTGATGCACGAGCAGCAAGTCGGCGCGCGCGGCGATGGCGAGCTTCGCCGTGGCGAGGCTCGCATCCACGGCGGCGGCGATTCGCGTGATTCGACCATCGTTCTCCACTTGCAGGCCGTTGTGTGCGCGATCCCAATCGTTGACCTCGGCGGTGCGCAGGAGCGTGTCACAGTGGCGGACGATGTCGTTGAGCGAAGCGGTTGCCATGCGGGGAGCTAACCACAGCCCGCTGTCCGGCTCCAGCTTCCGTCGGTGGGGAGATTGCAATTTGATCCGCGGCTCCCCATGCTCGCGCGCATGACAAGTCCGCTCGCCCTGCTGCTCTACGAACGCCTGCTGCCTGGCAGCGCGTTGGGCAACAAGCTGCGTGACTTGGGTTACCGGATTCTTCACGTGACGGACTTGACTGGCATCGTCGCCACGGCTGAAAAGGAAAAGCCGCTCGTGGCTTTCGTGGACTTGGAGTGGCGCAACACCGATGCGTGCGCGGCCATTCAATCGCTGCGTTCGGCGGCCAACACCCACCACATTCCGGTCTTGGCCTTCAGCAGTCCTCGGCACGAAAAGTTGCAGGAGGCTGCGCTCGCGGCAGGGGCCGCCGTCATCGCCAGCGACGAGGCGATGCTCGCCCAGCTCCCCGCGATGCTTGACCGGGCAATGATGGTGGAGTGAGGTAAGAGTGATTTGTGATTAGTTGTTAGTTGATTGCTCCTCCTGCTTTCCGCCACGCTTTCCCCCGCTGCGACTAAGCACTGACTACTAATTACTTTCCGACTCATGGCCATCCCCTCCATCAAGCTCACGCAAGGCATCCACATCCTGCACCTGTTTTTCCGCGTCGATCGCACGCGCTGGGCCGCGCTGCCCGCCGGCGAAGCTGCCGCCACCCTAACCCGCCTCGAAGCGATCACGCAGAAGTATCCCGGCCCCGCCGCGCCGCGCGTCTGCACTTACGCTGGCGTCGGCGGCAAGGCGGATATTGCGTTCATGATTTACGCCGCTGAGTTGCAGCAACTCAGCGCCATGCAGCGCGAAGTGGAACTGGCCTTCCCCGCCGGCGCGTTGCAGCCGGTTTACTCCTACCTCAGCGTTACGGAGTTGCCGGAATACGTCACCACCGACGACGACTTGAGGCGGATGATCCAGCACGGCGAACGCAAGCTCCAGCCCGGCACGCCGGAGTTCGATGATGCTTTCGCCGCCGCCAAGAAACGCAACGACGAATACAAGTTCTACCGGCTCAACCCCGAGTTGGAAGACTGGGAGATCATGTGCTTCTACGGCATGAGCAAGAAGCGCGACCTCGCCGACAACTGGTATATGCTCGATTTCGACGCGCGCAAAAAACTCATGGCCAGCCACGCGAAGACCGGGCGCAAGTTCGCCGGGCGCATCTCGCAGCTCATCACCGGCTCTACCGGCCTGGACGAGTATGAATGGGGCGTCACGCTCATCGCGCACAACCTCGATGCCGTGAAGGAAATTATCTACGAGATGCGTTTCGACGAGGTCAGCGCACGCTTCGGCGAGTTCGGGCCCTTCTACATCAACCTGCGGCTGCAGCCAGGGGATTTGTGGGAGCATCTCAAGCTCTGATTATCCTTTCGTGCCCGGAATATCATCGGCCTGATTTTTCCACTTCGCCGCCGCGCCTGCGGCTGCTAGAAACCCACCGTGCGTTCTGCGGTTCTCAAAGACATCTCCCGCCTCGTGGTGAAGCTCGGCACCGGCGTCCTCACCGATGCCCGGAAGCAGCCCGACCTCGCCCAGATGGAGCAGCTCGTCGCGCAAGTCGCCGCCCAGCGGCGCGCAGGCCGCGAGATCGTGCTCGTCACCTCCGGGGCCGTCGGCGCAGGCATGGGTGTGCTCGGCTTTGAAACACGGCCCAAGGAACTCGCGGAACTTCAAGCCTGCGCCGCCGTCGGCCAGTCGCGGTTGATGACCACTTACGAAAACCTGTTCGCCAAATTCGGCCTGCACGTCGCGCAAGTGCTCCTCACCCACGACGACCTCGAACACCACGAACGCCACCTCAACGCCCGCAACACCCTCGTCGCCCTGCTCGACCGTGGCGTTATCCCGATCATCAACGAGAACGACGCCGTATCCTGGACCGAGCTGAAGTTCGGCGACAACGACAAGCTCTCCGCCCTCGTCGCCTCGCTGCTGCCCGCCGATCTGCTCGTGATTCTCACGACCGTGGACGGCGTGATCGAAAACTTCGGCACACCGGCGGCGCGGCTGCTGCCCACAGTTGAGCGCATCGACGATTCCGTGGAAGGCATGGCCGGCGGCACCTTAAGTGCCACGGCGGTCGGCGGCATGGCCACGAAGATTCAAGCCGCTAAAATTGTCACGCGCTCCGGCATTCCGCTCGTCATCGCCAGTGGCCGAAAACCCAATGCGATCGCGGACATTCTCGCTGGTGCGACCGAAGGCACGCTCTTTGTCCCGCTGCCCAACATGCTCCCCGGCCGCAAGCGCTGGATCGCTTTTTTCCACCATCCCAAGGGCACGCTCTTCGTGGATGACGGTGCGAAGAAGGCGCTCCGCGAGAAAGGCCGCAGCCTGCTCCCGCCCGGCATCACGCGCTGCGAAGGTGACTTCGACAAGGACGAGGTCGTCCGCATCTGCGACGAAGACGGCACGGAGTTTGCCCGTGGAATCTCACGCTTTCATTCTGTTCAAATCGCCGACCACCAGCTCCCCCGCGAAGAAGTCGTGCATCGGGATGACCTGGTGATCCTTTAGCCACAGATGGAACACAAATTGAGCACGGATAGAAAATCCATCAGGAGAGCCGGAAAGCAAGAATCCGAGCCACAGGGTTGGGTTCGCTCCTGCTGAGTCCTTTCTGTGGTTCATCTGTGGTTCATCTGTGGCTTAAAAAATGAAACCCAAGCCCGCCCTCACCGACCTCCTCGCCGTCATGGCCAAGCTCCGTTCTCCCGAGGGCTGCCCGTGGGACCGAGAGCAGGACCACATGACCCTCCGCACGCACGCGGTCGAGGAAGTCTATGAGCTGATGGATGCCATCGAGGCCGGCGACGATCACGAGATGGCCGAGGAACTCGGCGACCTGCTGCTGCAAGTGGTCTTTCACTGCCAGCTTGCGCGCGAGCGCGGCGCGTTCGATTTCGAGCAAGTGGCCCGCCGCATCACCGACAAGCTCATCCGCCGCCACCCGCACGTCTTTGGCGACGTGAAGGTGAAGGACGTGGCCGAGGTCTGGGCCAATTGGGAGCAGATCAAGCGCGCCGAAAAAGCTGGCACGAAACACGCGCGGTCCTCGGCGCTCGATGGCATTCCCAAGCATCTCCCGGCCCTGGCCCGTGCGGAGAAGCTCGTCAAGAAAGCGAAGAAGGCCAACGTCCTGACCGCGTCCGCCCGCCCGTCGCGCCTCACCCGCCGACAACTCGCCGAGCAACTTTTCACCCTCGCCTCCGCGGCGCAAGCCCGAGGCTGGTCCGCCGAGGAACTCCTCCGAGCCGAGACACAGCGCCGCGAACGCCAGTTCCGCGCCGCCGAGCGCGCGGCAGCCAAGCGCGCCGGAAAGAGCTGAATGCGAACACCGCTGTCGGTTGGATTTTCGCTTTCCCTTTTCGGCGCTCTGCCCGGATATTCGCCGGCATGAAACTATCCGCTTGGGTGCTGAGTCGTCGTGCTTGTTGGTTATACCTCGCTGCGTGGCTCACGGCGCCGACTGCGTTTGCCGCGACCAAGCCCGCTGATCCCGCGCGCTTCGAGAAGGCCATCGCCGCCTACGAGGCCGAGGACAAGACGAACGCCCCGCCGAAGGACACCACGCTCTTCTACGGCGCGTCCAACATCCGCCTGTGGAAATCGCTGCCGCAGCGCTTCGGCAAAGCCAAGGTCATCAATCGTGGTTTCGGCGGCTCGCAGTTGAGCGACTGTGTTCATTTCGCGGACCGCGTCGTCATCCCTTACGCGCCGAAGCAGATTTACCTGAACGCCGGCGGCAATGATCTGCACGCAGGCCGCACGCCCGAGGAGGTGTTGGCCGAGTTCCAAGCGTTCGTCACCAAGGTTCGCCGCGCGCTGCCCGAGACCAAGATCAGCTACCTCTCCATTCCTACCTCGCCGTCGCGCTGGAGCGAGGTTGAGCAGGTGCGCAAGGCCAACGAGCTCATCGCCGATTACGCCAAGACCGACGGCAAGTTGGGCTTCATCAATTTTTTCCCGCACCTGCTTGGCGACGATGGCCAGCCGCGCGCGGAACTCTTCGTGGCAGACAAGCTGCACTTCAGCGAGGCGGGTTACGACATCGTCACTTCCTGCATCAAGTGGCAGAGCGCGATGGATGCGTTTGCCAAATCCGACGCGTCGAACCCGCCGGTAAAGGGCGGCATCGTCTTCGTCGGCAGTTCGAGCATCGTGCGGTGGAAAACGCTCGAGCAAGATTTCCCGGAGCACAAGGTCGTGAACCGCGGCTTCGGTGGCTCCGAACTGTTTGACTCGGTGAATTACTTCGATCGCGCCGTGCTACCGCATCAGCCACGGCAAATCGTGCTCTACGCCGGCGGCAATGATATCAATGCCGGCAAGACTCCCGAACGCGTCTTCAGCGACTTCAAGGCTTTCGTCGCGCTGGTGAAGAAGAAGCTGCCGCAGACGCGCGTGGCCTGTATCTCCATCGCCGGCAATCCGGCCCGTTGGAAACAGGTGGACCAAGTCCGTGAGGCCAACCGGTTGATCGAGGAATTCACCAAGACTGATTCGCAGCTCGCGTTCATCAACGTCTTCCCACACATGATGGGCCCCGACGGCACGCCCAAGCCCGACATCTTCGTCGAGGACAAGCTGCACATGAACGCCAAAGGCTACGCGATCTGGAAGGAAGTGGTGGGGCCCTACTTGAAGTAGCCGAGCGACGCGCGGCTAGGCGAAGATGCCCTTGACCACCTCACCGTGGATGTCCGTGAGCCGGAAATCGCGGCCGGCGTGGCGCCAGGTGAGTTGAAGATGATCCAGGCCCAGCAGGTGCAACAGCGTCGCGTGCAGATCGTGCAAGTGAACTTTGTCCTTCGCGCCGTAGAAGCCGTATTCGTCGCTCGCACCAAACTTGAGTCCGCCTTTCACGCCCCCTCCGGCCAGCCACATAGTGTAGGCGTGCGGATGATGGTCGCGCCCGTCGTCCCCGCCTTGGGAGGTGGGCGTGCGACCGAACTCACCGCCCCATAGCACCAGCGTGTCGTCGAGCAACCCGCGCTGTTTGAGATCGGTTAGCAGGGCGGCAATGGGCTGGTCCACCTCGGCCGCATTGCTGGCATGGCCGCTCCGCAGGCCGCCGTGCTGGTCCCATTTGTAACTGTGTGTGCATTGGATAAAGCGCACGCCGCGTTCAGCGAAGCGCCGCGCCATCAGGCATTGCCGGCCGAAGTTTTTCGTCTTGGGCTGGTCGAGGCCGTAGAGCTTTTGCGTAGCCTCGCTTTCGCCGGAGATGTCCTGCACGTCCGGCACGCTGGTCTGCATGCGGAAGGCGAGTTCAAAGGAATTGATCCGCGCCTCCAATGCGCCGTCCGTGCCAGTAACCTTGAGTCGCGCAGTGTTCTGCTCACGCAACGCGTCGAGTTCCATGCGCTGGATGTCCCGCGAGGTCTCGGCGTTGGCGACGAAAGGGATTTTCGCCTGATCGCTCGGCACGCTGGAATAGCCGATCGGCGTGCCTTGATAAACCGCCGGCAGGAAAGACGAACTCCAGGCGTTCACGCCGCCGTGGCCGAGTGTGGGGCAGATCGTGACGAAGCCCGGCAGGTTTTGGTTTTCCGTGCCCAAACCGTAGGTTATCCACGAGCCCATGCTGGGCCGCACGAAGGTGTCGCTGCCGGTGTGCAGCTCGAGCAGTGCTGCGCCGTGGCGGGAGTTGGAGCCCCACATCGAGTTGATGAAACAGATGTCATCCACACAGCGGCCAACGTTGGGAAAAAGGTCGCTCACCTCGATGCCGCTCTGGCCATACGGCTTAAAGGCCCAAGGCGACTTAAGCAGGTTGCCGGTGGCCCCGGAAACGATGCGTGGCTTGGGAAATGGCAGCGGCTTGCCGTGGTCCTTTTCGAGCTGCGGCTTGTAGTCGAAGGTGTCCACTTGCGACGGCCCGCCGTGCATGAACAGGAAGATGACCCGCTTCGCTCGCGGCGCGAAGAGCGGCTGGCGCGGAGCCAGAGGGTTGGCAGGAGAACTCTTTGGCGCATCCGCCCGCGCTTCCGCAGCAAGCAGACCCGTCATGGCAAGACCCGCAAAGCCCGCACCGCTGCGCCAGAGCATCTCGCGCCGGGTTAGCGGCGTGCTTGATGGAGTGGCCAGCCAGTGGGTGTTCATGTTCGGTTCAGAGTCCTGACCCGGTCGGGCGAGGTGTCATTCGAGGTAGATGAATTCGTTCGACGCCATCAAGACGCGGCAGAGACTGCGCCATGCCTGCTGACGCGCAGCCTCCGGCTTGGCTGGGTTCGGAGTAAATTGATGCTCCAAGCGCTCCACGAGATTCAGCATCCGTTTCGATTCATCGGCCGTCGGGAGCCGAGCAAAGGCGCGTTGCCATGCGAGTCGGAGCCGCTCCGCGTCGCCGATCTCCGACCGGGCCAGCAAGGCCTCAGCCATGGCCGCCGCGTTTTGCGCGACCAGATCGCTGTTGATCATGAAGAGTGCCTGCGGCGCAACGACGGTGCTGCCACGCTCGCCGTTGATGACGCTCGGGTCGCCGAAATCAAAGGCCTGCAAGACCTCATAAACGGCGCTGCGCAGGATGGGGAGATACACGCTCCGGCGCGGATGGTCGTAGTTGCTCGTGCGGGCGCCGACCCCGGCCACGCCGGTCACGTAGGCACGGTTGTTGAAGGTCATCAACTGCCCGCCGATCGTAAGGTCCAGCTTGCCGCCGAGCAGCAGGATGCTGTCACGCACTTCCTCCGCTTCGAGCCGGCGGCGGTTGAAGCGGTGCATCAGCTTGTTTTCCGGATCGACCGCATCGCCCTTGCTCGTGCGCGCGGTGCTCATCTGATACGTGCTCGAAAGCATCAGCAACCGGTGCATTTCTTTGATCGACCAGCCGCGCTGGCGGAATTCCGATGCGAGCCAGTCCAGTAATTCCGGGTGCGTGGGCCGCTCGCCAAGCCGGCCGAAATTGTCCACCGACCGCACCAACCCCGTGCCGAAATGCCATTGCCAGATGCGGTTGACCATCACACGGGCTGGGAGTGGATTTTCAGGGGACGTCAGCCAACGCGCGAATTCCAGCCGCCCACTGCGACCGTCCGGAATCGGAGTCGGTTTGCCCGCGACAAGCACTTCCGGGAAACGCCGCTGCGTAGGCGTGCCCAGCGTGAGATAGTTGCCGCGCAGGTGCACTTTCAAATCAGCCACTTCGCCATCGCGCACGCCCATCGCTTTGGGCAGCACAGGGCGTTTCTTTTCCAAATCCTTCTGCTCTACCTCCAGCTTCGCCAGTGCGGCACGAGTGGCCTCGGGAAAGAACCGTTCCGGTTTGGGCGGGAGCTGGAATGGGCCTTTGGCATCCAACAGCACTGCGCGAATCGCCTTGAGATTGGTGTCCTGTGTCTGGCCGTTGGATTGGAGCGCGAGGTCGAACTGCTCCTGCGCCCGCATCGCCATCTGGTCGGCAGACGCGGCGTTGGTCGGTGCCGGCTGGCTCAAGGCTGCCACTGGATTCGTCGGGCTGGCCGAACGCAAGAATACCACGCAGCGCTGGAGCAAATCTTCCTTGAGCTTCCGCTCGGTCGCGAGTTGCGGCAGTGATTTTTCACCCGGCTTGAGCGCGCGCAACGCCACGGTAGGAGCGGCTGCCGTGGGCGTCAGCGCCAGCTTGTCGAGATGAGGCGTCGGGCCAGTTTGCTCCACGCGGAGAGTCACGCGGCCTTGCTTCAGGTTGTAGATGCCTTCGGCGAACCATTGCACCATCGCATCATCAAAACCGCCGGTCGCCTGGTTCGCCGCCTCGGATTTCACGAGCTGCCCGTTGACGAACAGACGCACGTGCCGGCCGCCAGTCGAGGTGTAAAGCAGGTCGAGCTGGTAGTTGCCGTCCTTGGGAATCGCCACGTCGTATTCCGCCTCGTTGAAAAACTCCGCGCCACCAGCGTTTTGGATGATCGGCCCGCGCTTGAGGAACGTGCCCCGCGTGTATGCCTCTGCTTCGATGACGATCCCCTCCGGCACGGGCGATTTACTTTTGCTCTTCACGGCCAGGGGCTTGAGCTCTGGGAGATTTCCGGTAGGCGTCGCCTTGCCTGCGCCGCCGTAGGCAACCAGTTCCGCCGCCGCTACGAGATAACGTCCGGCCTGCTTCCGTTCGGCGCTGAGGAACTCTTCCTGGGCCAGGCGTGTGCGGTCCTTCTGCTCCGTTTCCTTGGCCTTGATCAATTTGTCGTGGGCTTCCGACCGTGCGACTTCTTCCGCCGTGGCCACCGAATGTTCGTGCCACACCGCCACGACCCGGAAGTTTTCCATCGTCTTGGTGCTCTTGAAAATGCTGGCCAGCGAGTAGTAGTCGGTCTGCGCCAGCGGATCGTATTTGTGATCGTGGCAACGCGCGCATCCCATCGTCAGGCCGAGCAGCGCACGCGACGTCGTGTCCACTTGCTCATCGATGATGTCCATCTCCATCTTCCGGGGATCATCCTCGGCAAGCATCTTAGGCCCGAGCGAGAGAAACGCCGTGGCCGTCAACCGGTCGAACCGCTGCGACTCCGGCTCATCGGCGGTAGTGGGCAAGAGGTCGCCAGCGAGTTGCTCGTGGAGGAACCGGTCGTAAGGCTTGTCGGAGTTGAAGGCGCGGATCACGTAATCGCGGTAACGAAACGCATTCGCATACGCGAGATTCTCGTCGAGGCCGTTGGAATCGCTGTAACGCGCGACATCCAACCAGTGCCGGCCCCAACGTTCGCCGTATTGCGGCGAAGCCAGCAGGCGATCAATCACCCGGGCAAATGCATGCGGCGAGTTGTCTGCAAGGAATGCCTCCACCTCGGCCGGCGACGGCGGCAAGCCCGTGAGATCGAACGTCGCGCGACGGATCAGCGTGCGCTTGTCCGTCGCGGGCGCAGGCTTGAGTCCCTTCGCCTCAAGACCTGCGAGGATGAAACGGTCCCACGGCGACTGCCCCCAGCGCGAGTCCTTCACCTTCGGCAACGGCGGGGAGATCAGCGGTTGAAACGCCCAAAATCTCCGTCCCTCGGTAATGTTCACTGGCGAGGGTTTGGGCCCGGCCGTGTCGATGCCGCCAGTGCGTGGATCAGGCGCGCCCATGACCACCCATTGTTCCAGGGCCGCAATCTGATCGGCCCGGAGCTTGCCCTTGGGCGGCATCTGGAACTCCTTGTCCGCGTAGCGCACCGAGCGGATGAGCAGGCTCTCGTCTGGCTTGCCCGGCACAAGAGCCGGTCCGGACTCGCCGCCCTTGAGCAATTGCTCGCGCGTGCCAGCCGGAGACCTGCCTTCACCTTCTTGGCTTCGGTGCTGTGGCACTCGTAGCAATGTTCAACGAGCAGCGGCCGAATTTTCTGTTCGAAAAATTCCAAACCAGCAGCCGATGGGAGTTCCGCAGAGGCAGCGCACAGTCGGAATGCCTTGCTCACGCAGAAGAGGAGCAAGCGGGCAAGGCAAATTGTCGGACAACGGCGCAGACACATCAGTCAGCTTCCGACGGTCGCGCTGCGGTGGGAATTCTAGGCATAGCAGCAGCAGTCCTTGTTCAGCAGGCCAACCGCTGTCAGATCGTCTCCCTGTTCATTGCTTGGGTTGGTGCCGTCGGAGGG
>RFVF01000190.1 GCA_009922615.1 Pseudomonadota bacterium | reverse complement strand
TTCGACGAGAGCGAGCGCAGCACGCAGGTTGATCTCAGGCTGCCAGAGATCGTCGCAGGTGGTGAGCACACCGATCGCTTGCAGATAGCCAGACGGATAGTAGCGAGACGGCAGACACCAGAAACGGTTGATCTGCGTGAGCGAGATGCTGCCGCCGTTCGGGTCGGTGGCGTTCAGTTGCGTCTCGTCGCATCTGCTCTCGACGAACATGATGCGGTCGAGTGTCGGCATCTGCTCATCGGTGAAGCCGACGCTGCGTGCGAGCGACCACCACATCGGGCATCGTGCGTCAGGGGGAACAGGCACGGTGCTCGTCGTGGTGGTGCTCGGCAGGGTGCTGCTCGATGTCACCGTGCTGCCAGTCGTGGGCGGTATGTCAGCGATCTGGTGATCGCCGTATGACTGTGCGGCGGTGACACCGAGCAGCGAGATGATGAGAGTCAATGCGAAGGCTGAGAGTCTGGTCACGGCGTGCCTGCTTTCATGGCTCGGAAGAGTGCGAGTGCTGCGGTCTGTGCAGCAGGCGAATACGGTGCGACCGACTCTACTAGGTCGGCTTCGCTGCGACGGGTGTGAACGAATGCGGCAGCGAGATTCTCTGCGGTGCGTATCTCGGCGGATACCTGCGGCTGCGGTGATGCTGGCTCTGGCTCGACGGTGATCTCATCTGACCACCGTTCGCCGTTTAGCCATGTGGCGAGATGTGCGCAGTAGGTCATCTCGATCTTGCCTGTGGTGAACTGCGCTGCGTATCGCTCGACCGCTGCGATCATCTCATCGAGAGTCGGCGCATTGTTGCTACGCATCACACGGTCAAACGCACGGCGTGCAGCCCCTTTCGCCGTCTTGCGTGGATAAGACTTCCACAGTTGCTCAAACTTGATGTCTGTATTTGATGATTCATGACGGTTCAGTACATAGGACACGGAAGCGTCAGAATGCGACCTAACTGATGCCACAGTGTCATCTAACGACTGAGAAAGGTCACACTCAGTGTCGCCTTTCAATAGTCGGTATCTGCCCACCTTGCCACGACCTTGACCAGCAGGCTCGACGATCTCGATGAGCGAGTCTGCGATCATCTGCTTGATCGTCTGTCTCACCCACCCTGTCGAGCATCGTGCCTTCTTCGCCAGCGTGCCGTGCGACGGGAAGCACACGCCGTCATCGTTGGCGAAGTCAGCGAGAGCCAGATGCAACAGCAGTCGCTCACCGCTATACGGCGAGTTCGCCCACACCCATGTCATCAGTCTGATACTCATTCCCCTTTGCCTTTCTTAGAGATGCCCTGTGTCTCTCAGCAGTGCGATGATCTGCGAGAACGCCGAGAGCCGCATCACTGCCAGCCCGTCGCTCTCACCGTCAGGCATCGCCACCAGAACGAACGCACGCACATCACCGAGCGCACGATGCTGCTCAGACTGCTGCTCAGCAGTGCGGTATCGGGTCGCTATCGGCTCGATCTGAGCACCAGCCTTGATCTCGACACGCAGCGCACCACCCCACAGTTCTTCGTGACGAGTGTTCGCACCAGCAATGCCGAGCATCTTTCTCGCCCGTCTCGCCTTGCCGTCACCCTTCGCACGATTCCGTTTGCCACGAGCCACAGGGTCGCCGCAGCCTTTCACTCGTCGAGCACCGTCACGAGACTGACGACCGAGCAGCCCAAACTTCGGGCAGCCGTCACCGAGCGTGCAGCGATCACGCCTGCCTTCGCATTCACCCTTTCTTTCGTCTGCCACGCTCTCTCTCTTTCTTCACGACTGCGACCAGCGTGTTCATCGAATCGAAACCTGCGATCGCCATGTCTGCGTAGTTCATCTCGCTGACGACTTCGAGCGCATCGACCAGCGGCACATCGCTCGCATCGGTGTGGTCGAGAGCGACGAGTATCAGCCCGATGAGCCAGCGGTTCAGCCTGTCGGCATCGACCATGTGCTCGGTGAGCATCGCACAGATCGCACCATACGACTCGTTCAGCGGTTCACCGAGACTGATGCTCTCAGGGTCGGGCAGGTCGTCAGCGTCGATCATCGCTGCTGCTGCCGTATCGTGCGTCGATGCACCCTGCGTTCGCTCGGTGTCATGCCGCCGAACATACCCCAGCGGTCTTCTGTCTCACGCACGGCGAGAGCCATAGCCAGACACTCTTCACGCACCGTGCAGGTCTCGCAGATCGCTCGTGCTGGTCGCCATGTGCGAGCACTGAACTTGCGCTGAGTCGGGAAGAAGATGCTGCCGTCTGCGCCGAGACACGCAGCGAGTCTGCGCCAGTGCTTCACAGCAGGCTCGGCAGTGCGACGATCGGTATGAATCTGCTGACCGAGAAACAGATCAGCCACTCGTCACGCATCAGTGTCTCGCCTGTGCGCTCATCGTAGTAGCGGTCGTTCATCGGCAGCCGTCGCACGCTCTGGCTCGTCTCGTCTCTGAGATCGAGCAGGAAGTCGGCATCGCTGAGCACGACCATGACCAGCGGCACGCATCTGCGCTGCTTCGCCTGAGCACGCAGAGACTTCACCTTGCTCATGCTGAGCAGATAGCCGTGATCGACCATGAACTCGATCGGATAGTTGCGCCATTTGATCTCGACGAGCGCAGCAGTCGTGCCGTCATCGTTCAGCAGCCTGCGATCGAACGACTCGTACTGCTCTGCTGGCACGATGCGACCATGCCAGTGCGCAGACAGCCGCTGCGCAGCCTGCTGCTCACGCAGCAGACTCTGCGCCGACTCGAACTCTCGATACGCCACGCTCAGCCGCCGTTCATCAGCGACTCGATCACCTTCGACGCTTCCTTCGTCGAGAGCGTCGTCAGCGAATCCACCTGACGGTTCAGCACATCGCTCGCATGAGCGTGCAGGTCAGCGATCTGCCGTTCACGGCTCAGTTTCTTGATCAGGTTCTGCTGCTTCACCGATGCCACCGCAGCGAGTTTCTGCGACCCAGACGGCTGATGCGCCGCAGGGTGCGGCTCGACGGTCTGCGACTCAGGGAACACATCACGCACGATCTGCTCGGTGAGTTTCGCAGTGTCGTCGTTGCGACGATTCTGCACTTCTTCACGGCTGGCGATGTGCGGCTCATCGACTGCGAGCGCAGCCATGATGCACCTGCCCCACGCCGAAGTCTCGGCGTTCATCACTTCGCTGTTGCGAGTGAACGACGAAGAGCCGATGACAGGCTCTGCTGCGACTGCGATCGCAGGCATCGGGTCGTCTGGCGTGCGGTAGCACACGGCTGTGTAGATGATGAACTCACGACCACCGATCTCGACGATGCGGAACGGCTCGGCAGGGTTGTACGGTCGCAGCACTGCGTGTGGGTGCTTCTCTCGTAGTTGTCTGATGCGTGTCGGCACATCGACATAGTTGCTCAGGTCGAAACTCATTGTGTATTCCCCTTCGTGTTTGAGAGCCGCATCACACGGCTCGGTGATCCCTGCGTAGTGAACTCTGCGACGAGTGCAGGGTGTGCTTCTCGCAGACTCGCCACATCGAGAGACGAGCGACCAGCCTGCTCACGCCATGTGAGCACCTTTCGCCCGTCGAATGTTGCGATCTCTGCGTCGAGCATGATGCGAGCGATGTGGTCTTTCGCCGCCTGCTCTATCTGCTCTGCCTGCCGTTTCAGGTCTCGTGCGTCAGCGAGTTCACGAATCCACGCATACTCATCGACGGTCAGCGCACGCTCGATCGGTTGCGGTGGTCGGTACAGTTCTGCGATCTGCTCGACCGTCATCTGCTGCGACAGGTCTGCCAGCAGTTGAGCGTCACGCTCATCGACCGCAGTGCAGAACGCCTGCGAGTCACGACGCAAGATGTCGAGTGCTTCTTCGTTGCGTGGTATCTCGTGCGTGCTGATGCTCATGTCTTTGTCGAGCACGATGAGCCACACGGGTCGGTCGAGCACGAGCATCTGCGCCCAGCACTGCCACAGGTAGTCGGCTGGCACATCTTCGATCGTCTCGATGCGATGCCTGCGTGTCGTCTTCACTTCACCGACGACCGCTGGCTTGCCTTCGCTGAGTGCGAGAGCGTCGAGCGACACGATGAAGCGATCTCGCTGATACATCGAGTTCGGTGTGTGCATCGTCGCACCGAGTCTGCG
>RFVF01000189.1 GCA_009922615.1 Pseudomonadota bacterium | reverse complement strand
TACCTTGCGGCAGGAACTTATGCGGTTGATGTCGGTGCAGGTGGCGGTGCCAACGGTGGGTGCGGTGCAAGGTCTACTCTTGCTGGCTATGTCGCAGTCGGCGGCGGTGGCGCTGGTGCTGCGTGGGCAAGAATAGATGATTCGGCGGCTGCTCGCATCGCAAGAGACGGTGCTTCGGGTGGCGGTGCGGCGATAACTAATCTCGCAAGACTTGTTGCTTCCGCACTTGGCATCAAAGGCAACGCAGGTGGTGCTGGCACAGGTGAAACAAATGGGGCAGGAAACGCTGGTGGTGGTGGTGGTGGTGCGGGTTCGGCTGGTGGTAATGCAACCACCAACACAGGTGGTTCTGGCGGCAACGGCGCAGACATTTCTGGTTGGGTAGGCGGCTCAACTTACTATGTATCAGCAGGCGGTGGCGGTGCTGGCGCAACGACAGGTGGTTCGGCAGGACTCGGCGGCGTAGCAGGCAAAAGTAGCGGCTTGCCCAATGATGGTGTGAACTACGGTGCTGGTGCTGGTGGAACAGTTACGAATCCTGGTGGTGCTGGTGCGGCTGGCGCAGTTTGGGTGAGGTTCCGAGTATGAGCGACGACCGCACCTACTTTGCCAAAGTTGAGAACGGCATCGTCACAGATGTGCGTGTCGTTGCTTGGGACTTCATCGTTGCGAACCCTGACCGCTACGGTGACCCGTCGCTATGGGTCGAGACATTCCGTGATGGTTCACAGCGTGGCAAGTACGCAGGTATCGGTGACTTCTATGATGCGGTGAATGATGTGTTCGTTTCACCTGCCACCGAAGTAGCCGAACCGCTACCAGAGTAGAAACTGGCGAAGGCAGCAGTCGCAGCACTCATACCGCCGCTGCTCAGGTGGGCGAACAGCGGCGACAAGGCATTCGGGCGTGGTGCATGAAAGCACGCCGATACACAGGCACTGCTGACGGCGTAGCCGCTGGTCGCAGGGCTGGCATGACTGCGTTCATCAGAGAGATCGAGACACGCAGCGACGGTGCGCTGTGGAATAACGGCGACTTCGTGGTGCGTCAGATGCGTGGCAAAGAGTCGCTGAGCGTTCATGCGACGGGTCGTGCAGTCGATCTGTCGTACCGCTATGTGCGTAGCACAGGTAAGGGTGATGCGACTCGTGGCATTCCCGAAGGCGGCAGGAAGCAGGCGATCTGGTGGTCTCGTCTGCTCATCATCAACGCCGACCTGCTCGGCATCGAACTGATTCTCGACTACTTCCCTGAGCCGTATGGTCGTGGCTGGCGGTGCGATCGTCGTGACTGGGTGAAGTACGAAGTGCCGACGCTGGCAGGCGCACCGAAAGGCGACTGGCTGCACATCGAACTGTCACCGAGCATGGCTGACGACGCAGCCGCTGTGCGCAGAGCGTTCACAGAAGTAGTGCTTCCCAACTAGCCTGTGATCTATGAGCACACCTGTCGTCGTCGCTCTCATCACGGGTGCGTTCGCAATAGTGGTCGCACTGATTCAGTCGGCACGCCGAGAGAACCGTGACGATCATGCGACGGTCGCAGAGAGTCTGCGTCAGATTCACAAAGATGTTCACCGTGTCGGTCAGAAGGTAGATCGACACATCGAGTGGCACGCCGAAGGGGGCAACAGTGGCAGGTCTAGCCGAGCAGATCAGTAGCGAACCCGTTCAGACGGGTGGTGTGAAGCGGCGGCGTATCTGGCAGATCGCTGCGCAACTCGACGAAGAAGATCGGGCTGCGTTTATCGCCGCATTGAACGACCCGAACACGCCTGCACGCAGCATCATCAGAGCATTGGCGAAGCGTGACATCTCGCTGAGCGAGTCGGTCATCAGCATCTATCGGTCGGGCGGCTATGGCTCGACTCTCTGACGACATCGCCAGCAGCGGCGGCGAGCAGCAGCGCATTGAGTCTGCTCGCCTGCGTCGTGAGCGTGACGCTGCGACGAACGAGAACCTGCGGCTCACGCAGAAGGTGGAAGAGTTGCAGCGTACTCTCGATGTGGTCGAGCGTGTCGAGTCCGCACGGCTCGCACCCGTCGAGTGGCTGACACCGAAGAAGCCCGTGAAGCAGTCGGCTGCGACACTGATGCTGATGCTCTCTGACCTACATCTCGATGAAGTAGTCGAGCCGTCTGAGATCGACGGGTTGAACGCATACAACCGTGAGATCGCCGTGCTGCGTCTGCGTAAGACGATCGAAAACACGGTGAAACTGTCTCGCCACTATCTCGCTGGCGTGAAGTATGACGGCTGTGTGGTACTGCTCGGCGGCGACATCTTCTCTGGTGACATTCACGAAGAACTGTCTGAGACGAACGAAGACACGATGCTCGGCTCGCTGCTCTATTGGGCGCAAGAGATCGCATCGGCTCTCGACCTGCTCGCCACAGAGTTCAGGCGTGTTCATGTCGCAGCGGTCGCAGGTAATCACGGGCGCACGACCCGTAAGCCGAGAGCGAAACTGCGTGCTCGCACGAACTTCGACTGGCTGCTGGCGAAGATGCTGGAACGGCATTTCACTGGCGACAAGCGGCTGACATTCGATGTGCCTGAGTCGAGCGATGTGCTGGTGCGTGTCTATGATTCGGCGCATCTGCTGACGCACGGCGATCAGGCGCACGGCGGTGGCGGCATCGGCGGTATCTATCCGCCGATCATGCGGCTGCGAGCACGGAAGGCGCAGCGGTATCTCGCAACGGGTCAGTCGTTCGGCACGCTGTGGCTCGGTCACTGGCATCAGTATCTGCCGTCGCCGTCGCTGATCGTGAACGGGTCGATGAAGGGTGTCGATGAGTACGCCTTCGTGAATAACTTCGGCTACGAGCCGCCGCAGCAGGCTCTCGCTGTGGTCGTACCTGAGAAGGGAATCACGCTGCAAGCACCCGTGTTCTGTGTCGATCGGAAGCGAGAGAAGTGGTGAGCGAGATCGAGCGCACGAGAGTGCTGGTCGTCTGGCATGACGCTCACACGGTGAGCAGCGGCTGGTGCGAACTGTCTGATGTCGATGATGAGCCGTGCAAGGTTGAGACGCTCGGCTGGCTGCTGCCCGATCAGAAGGCTGGTCATGTGGTGGTGGTGCAGTCGATCACTGATGATGACGGTCTCGACTCTGTGCTGTGTATCCCTGTGGGCATGGTGCAGTCGGTGTCTGTAATCTGAGCAGCACGCTCGTGTAGTCGCTTCCCCTTCGGCACGCACGGGCTGGTCGGGTCGGGCGCAGCGTGTGCTGCGCTCGGCTCGGCTACTCAGCGCAGGCGTGGGTGCAGCGCACCGCAGGCGCAGTGTGTGGCTGTCGGCGGTATGTCTGCTGCGCACGACCAGCACGCTGACGGTCGCAGCGATTTGCGTTGCGCTCTCGGCACGAAGCCTGTGTCGTGCTGCTGGGTGACATGGCTCATGTGGTCGATCACTCGCTCGAATCTCTGACCGCAGTGCAGGCACTCGTACTTCATCTCATGCACCTGCCTGCTCGGTGACGATGATGTGCCGCTTCGAGAAGTAGCAGCGGCGATACGAGCGTGCGGTGTGTGCATCGAGATACGCCGTCGCTGGTCGATAGATGTCGCTGGCGTAATCCCACATCTGTTCGCCGTCGCTCGTGGTCAGCCCTGTGTCGATGATCTCGATCGGCTGAGCGAACTGCTGCTCGACTGCTGCGGCGAATCGTGCGAGATACTTCTGCGCCGTGCGGTAGGTCTGGTGGCTGGTCGAGTTATCCCAGCAGGTCGGGCGACCGTCGAGCAGCAGTGTCGGCGTGTAGTAGTGGTAGCCGCCACGATGATCGACTGTGATTCTGGCGATGCCGTATGTGCGCTGCATCGTGAGCGTGCCGATGTCTCTGCTCATGTCATTACCAGCCTGTCGGTGTCACATCACCGAAGAACACTTGTCTGATGTGTTCCCATTTCTCATCGCATCGCTGAGTCAGGTATGTGTCGATGCCGTAGTCTCTCTCGTACATCGACAGATCGTTCAGAGTGAGCGAGACCCGATGACGCTGCTGATCACTCGCCCATGTGGGGTGTGCGTTGATGATGCGCCAGCGACGATCGAACAGTTCAGTGATGAAGGTCATTAGCGCACCGCCGATGCTGGCGTGTTGGCATCACCGATGTTCATGCGAAAGATGTCTCGCAGTTCCGCATCTCTGCTCATCGTGCTCTTCATCACTCGGAACTCTGCGCCGTACTTGCACATCTCTGCTGGCAGGTCGCTCAGCGAGT
>RFVF01000188.1 GCA_009922615.1 Pseudomonadota bacterium | reverse complement strand
TTTGGGCTGGCGGACGGGGGCCGGGGGCGGCACGGGGGCGGCTGGCACCGGGCGAGCGGGCGCGGGTGCGGGACGGGCGGAAGCGGCGCCTTTGCGGGGCTCGTCCGCGTCATCGCGTTGCGGCGCGCCGGGTTCGCCGCCTTGCAGCAGGTGCAGGACGGCGGAGATGATGTCGGTGCTGTCGAAGCCCTCTTCGAGCAGGCGCTCGACGGCGTGGTCGTGCCGCGCGAAGTCGCCGCCTTGCAGCGTTGCGCGGACCTTGCCGATGAGCACGTCGGCGCGGGCTTCCTCGACTTCCTCGACGGATGGGACGCGGCCGCGCTGGATGCGCATCTTGGTGAAGCGCTCGATGTTGCGGATTTGGAACAGCTCGCGGCCGGCGACGAAGCTGAAGGCCATGCCGCTGCGGCCCGCGCGCCCGGTGCGGCCGATGCGGTGGACGTAATCCTCCACGTCGTAGGGCAGGTCGTAGTTGAAGACGGCCTCGATGTCGTCCACGTCAATGCCCCGCGCCGCGACGTCGGTGGCGACGAGGAATTCCAAGCCCGACTTGCGGAACTTGTTCATCACGCGGTCGCGCTGGGCCTGGTTCATGTCGCCGTGCAAGCCCTCGGCGGAGTAGCCTTGCGTGTTCAAGTGCTCGACGAGTTCATCCACCATGCGCTTGGTGTTGCAGAAGATGATGCCCAGTTTGAGATCGTGGACATCAATAAGCCGCGTGAGCACCTCGATCTTCCAGCGGCGGTCCACCTCGAAATAGATCTGCTCGACGGTGGGGACGGTCATCGCCTGCTGCTCGACGCGGACATTCTCGGGCGTTTTGGAATGGCGCTCAATCAAGTCGCGGATAGGCCGGGGCATCGTGGCACTGAAGAAGATCGTCTGCCGCGTGGCCGGCGTGGTTTGGAGGATGAATTCGATGTCCTCGCGGAAGCCCATGTTGAGCATCACGTCCGCCTCGTCGAGAATGACCATCTTCAACTGATCGAGGCGCAGCGTGCCACGGTTCATGTGATCCATGACGCGGCCCGGGGTGCCGATGACGATTTGCGCGCCCTGCCGCAAGCCCATGAGCTGGCGGTCATAGGATTGCCCGCCGTAGATGGGCAGCGCATGGATGCCGCGCTTGAAAAACGAAAGTTTGTGAACCTCCTCACAGACCTGCACGGCGAGTTCGCGCGTGGGGCAGAGAATGAGAATCTGCACGGCGCGCAGTTGCGGGTCGGTCTTCTCGATGGCCGGGATGGCGAAGGCGGCGGTCTTGCCGGAGCCGGTCTGGGATTGGCCGACGATGTCCTTGCCCGCAAGCAAAACCGGGATGGCCGCGGCCTGGATGGGTGCGGCCTGCTCGAAGCCCATCTTGGCGATGGCCTTGAGGACTTCCGGGGACAGACCGAGTTCAGAAAACAATTTGGGTGTCATGCTGCGTCGAAGCGACTCTGGAAGAGTAGCAGAGAAAGACCGGGGGGCGAGAGGTATTCTTGGGGTAGCGGACGTCAACAGCTGCCGTCAACCGGTTCCGGCGGTTCACTTGACTCGCGGAACTTCGGTTTTATAGTGCGTCCCATCATGTCACGGGACTTCGTAGAGGTGGGCGGCGAGGAGCCGCCACCGGACCAGCGATTCCAACAACTCAAGGCATTCCATTCCGCCGGGCGCGGCCCGTGGGCCGGCGTGCCGGACGTGGATTGGAACGACTGGAAATGGCAGCTTAAGCACCGCGTCACCACGGTGGAACGGCTCGAAGAGTTGCTGCCCACGCTCACACCCACGGAACGCGCCGGGGCCATCCTGTCGCGCACGAAGCTCGCGATGGCCATCACGCCGCATTACTTCAACCTGATCGACGCGGACGATGAACATTGCCCCATCCGCTGGCAGATGATCCCACGACAGGAGGAAACCCACACGGCCTCGTGGGAAATGTCCGACCCCTGCGGCGAGGACGAGCACTCGCCAGTGCCGGGACTGGTGCATCGTTACCCCGACCGCGTGCTCTTCCTGGTCACCGACCGCTGCGCGGCGTATTGCCGTTATTGCACCCGGTCACGCCTCGTGAGCAATGCGAGCGGCTACGACTTCCACCCGGAGTTCGACCGGCAGATTGATTACATCGCCAAGCATCCGGAAATCCGCGACGTGCTTCTTTCTGGCGGCGATCCGCTGCTCTTCAGCGACGAGAAACTGGAGTATCTCCTCAGCCGGCTTCGCGCGATCAAGCACATTGAGTTCCTCCGCATCGGCACGCGCATCCCGCTCTTCCTCCCGCAGCGCATCACGCCCGAGCTGTGTGCCATGCTCCGGCAGTTCCACCCGCTGTTCATCAGCATCCACACGAACCACCCGCGCGAGCTGACCACGGAAGTTCGCGACGCCCTGGGCCGCCTCGCCGATGCCGGTATTCCGCTGGGCAACCAGTCCGTCCTGCTCAAGCATGTCAACGATGATCCCATCGTGATGAAGGCGCTCGTGCAAAAGCTCCTGATGTGCCGTGTGCGGCCTTACTACGTGTATCAATGCGACCTCATCGCAGGCAGCGCGCACTTGCGTTCGAGCGTGCGGCGCGGCCTCGACGTGATGAAATCCCTGCGCGGACACACCACCGGTTATGCGGTGCCGCAGTATGTGATCGATGCTCCCGGCGGCGGCGGCAAGGTGCCCGTAAATCCGGAGTATGTTTTGAGCCGCAACGCCGACCGCGTGGTCATCCGCAACTTCGAAGGCAAGGTCTTCGAATACATCGAAGGCGCGGACGGACACCCACGCTTCAAGCCGTCCGAGAATTTCCACGTGCCGGAGCTCGGGTAGTCGCGCCTCGGCTGGCTATTTCCCTGGCAGCGGCTTCGGCTGGGCTTTCTCCCATTCGGCCTTGGAGACTTTCTTCGCTTGGTGCAGGAAGACGGAGAGCCCCTTCTTGTTGCCGGAGATCACGTCGGGTAAACCGTCGCCGTTCACGTCACCAACGGTGATCTGGGTGCCAACGCCGGAGTTGTCATCAATGAGGTGCGGAATGAAGTCCACCGTCTTGTCCGCGTTGCGCTGAAGCTTGAACCAATAGAGCACGGCGGGCGCGTTCGGCTCGGCATCGCCGGCGGGACCGTGGGCCCAGAAACGCTTGCCGGTGACGAGGTCCTTCACGCCGTCGCCGTCCATGTCCGCGAGGAACTGCGAGTGAAGCTGGGAAAACTTGACGCCGTAGCGGTTGTCCTCGGGCTTGCTGTTCATGATGACATGCTCGCGGAACTTCACCTCGCCGTTTTCGCGATAACCCTCATACCACGCGAGACCGTAGCCGTGGGCGTCCCAGCTCGTGATCACGTCGGCGATGCCATCGCCGTTCACGTCGTAAACGAGCATCTGCCCGCCACCGCGCAGACCGGCGGGCGAGAAGGGCACGGGGTGAAACTTCCACGGCTCGCCGGTGCGGTAATCCTTCGGCTGCTCCCACCAACCGTCGCGTTCGAGAATGTCCGCGCGTCCGTCACCGTTTAGATCGCCAAAGCCATAACCGTGCGTGTAGCGGAAATACTTTTTCTCGTTCTTCGGCGAGATGGGCCAGAACTTCGCGGGCTGGGTCGGGTCTTTCCAGTCCAGCTCCGCGAACCCGAGCTGTCCGCCGGTGTGGCAGATGAGTTCGGGCTTGCCGTCGCTGTTCATGTCCCCGAGCTGCGGGGACTCGTTGTCCGTGACGTTGAAGATCACGTGGCGCTTCCAATGACCGGGCTTGCCCTGCGGGTTTTCATACCACGCGGTTTCCTTGCCGGGCCACGAGAAGACGAGGATGTCCGGCCAGCCGTCGTGGTTGAAGTCGTAGGTATAAGTAAGGAAGTAGTCGGAATAGCCTTTCGCCGGATCGTAAGGCTTCGCCGCTGGCGCCGTGTATTCGATGCTCTGTTTGAAGTCCGGCCCGAGGAAAATATAAGGCCCGGCGACGACATCCATCTTGCCGTCGTGGTTGAAGTCGCCGAAGTCCGCGCCTTCGCAGAGGAAGTTCGTGGTCACCAGAATCTTCTGGAACGAGTGCAGCGTGTAGTCAGCGGCAGACGCAGCACACGCGAGCGACAGGCTGACAGCGAGACCGGCAAGTAGCTTGTTCATGCGGGCATCATTCGGTCTGCAGGCGGACGGGTCAAGCTGCGGCGTGCGGCGCGATTTTGACTGCCTAACCGCCCGCTGGCAGGGTAAGACTCCACCATGAAAAGACTCATCACGGTCACCGTTGCATCACTCCTGTTCACCGCCGCATTCGCTGCCGAGCCGGCCGGCTATTACAACCGCACGATTTTCGC
>RFVF01000187.1 GCA_009922615.1 Pseudomonadota bacterium | reverse complement strand
GGTCACTGTAATTCTGTCCTTTATCGGCACGGATGCCCGACTGGATCACTACAAAACGCTCGTAGTATACGATGCTTTCCAATTTCTTGGAACTCATTCCCAGCAGGTAACCGATCTTGTTAGGCAAAGATTTGAAGTACCAGATATGCACTACTGGAACTACCAATTTGATATGTCCCATCCTTTCACGACGAACTTTCTTCTCCGTTACTTCCACACCGCAACGGTCGCACACGATACCCTTATAACGGATACGCTTGTACTTACCGCAGGCACATTCATAATCTTTCACCGGCCCAAAGATCCTTTCGCAGAACAAACCATCTCTTTCAGGTTTGTAGGTACGGTAGTTAATGGTTTCCGGCTTTAATACTTCACCGTAGCTTTTTTCTAAAATGCTATCGGGCGAAGCCAAACCAATGGTGATTTGAGAAAATGTTGGCCTTGGACGATTTTCTTTTTTGAATGCCATATGATAATTGATAATTAAAAATTAATAATTAATAACTCTTTCAGCACGATCCACACACAGGGGTTACCCTGGTATTAATCAAACCTCAGGTCCAGACCCAATCCCCTTAATTCATGTACCAGTACATTGAATGATTCAGGAATTCCTGCTCTTGGAATATTGTCGCCTTTTACAATGGCTTCATATGTTTTAGCCCTTCCGATGATATCATCCGATTTAAGCGTCAACAATTCCTGCAGGATATTAGAAGCACCATAGGCTTCCAAGCGTGGTCACCTGGCCTTGGTGCAAGCTGCTACCGGCGAGCTGACCACAGTGCAGGAGCGCACCGTGAGTGCTGGCGAGAACATGCTCGTACCAGTGTTCGAGGACGGTACGTTGCTACGTGACCTCAGCTGGACTGACGTTCGGCGAGCTACCGGTCATCGGGAGCTGGTTACGGCCTGATTCAGTTGTTTCGACAACGGGCTGGGCGGATTCGATGGCAATGTCTGGATTGAAAGCATGGATCACATTAGTGAGGTAGTGCTTGAAATTCGGAGCCACCATTGGGACGCCCAGCCCACTCTCCAGGAATACCTTTGTCAGCCCTTTCAGCAGCAAGTTGAAGGAGTCGAAATAGTGCCGATCCATCTCAAATGGCAGCTCGACGCCGTTCGACTCGTTCATCCCCGGCAACAACATCGACCCGGATGGGCCGCTCGGCCCGGACGCGCCACTCGGTGATGCGTTCGATAATTTCTTTCAGACGCCATTCGATCAGCGGACGCCGGAGAACCGTCAAGGCACGTCAGATGGCTCGGAACCGCAGCGAGGTAATCAGGCGGAAGCGCGATCGCCGGAAGGCCCACGCCGACGCATCTATCGCGAAGGTGGCGACACGAATGATTACGGACAACTCGTTCGCGCTGAAGACCTCGGACTCTCGACCGATCAGAATCCCGGTGACGACCTCAAGAAAGCGATGGGCGCGGTCGATCTGTTGATGCACGCATACGGTGGTCGGTGATGGCGCAGCGACGTTCCGTCTTCAACGCCATGATGCCCGCGTCGATGTTGACGCCGAAGGGCGGCTCGCAGACCATGCACGGTGATCCCGATGGCGACAACGATCAGTCGATGGAGATGAGCGAGTCTCCCGACACGTTCCGTCGTCGCACGACTCCGATTGTGGGTCAGGTCGAGAAGCGCCCCACGACGTTACAGGAAGTGCTTGCCATGCTGAACGGAGGCCAGTAGTGGGGCAACGTCGAGAGCCGCAGCCGATGCCGTCCCTCGCTCAAGCAGTGGGGCATCCGTTCGATACGGTGGGATACCCCGTATCTCAAGACCCGAATCTGCAAGGCGTGAACAACTTGGACGAGTCAATGCTCGGACGATACGCGCACGAATTCGTGAACGACACAGCAAGCCCGCAGGGGGCGCTCACGGCTGCACTAATGACCGGAGCGATGGGTGCTGCTCCATTCACGGGTGGTAGTTCCATACCCATCGGAGTCATGGTCGCGGCAATAGCGAATTTGCTAGGACAGCCGTTGGTGCGAACGCTGGCGGATAAGCCTATGCAGAACCCGGATATGAGGCCTGGGTTATTGGGGCCGCACAGGGACGGAGACATTGATTTGCCTACGCCTGCGACCCCACGGAGGCGAAAGTAATGGCCGTACGACGCGAAGCCATTCAAGGGTTCTACCGCGACCTGCTCGGACGCGAAGGCTCAGACGGTGAAGTCTCTGGTTGGGAGAATGCGCCTGACGAGAACTCCGTGCGAGCAATGTTCATGTCGTCGCCGGAATACACGTCGCAGCATGGCGGCACGGCGGGATGGCAAGATGTGGGCGGTGTCATCACGCCGACCGCGCCACCGAATGCCCCGCCGCCGACCGATGGCGGAGGCTACCAGATTCAAGGGTCGTCCTCATACACGCCCACGTACGGCACTCCGTCAGCGAGTTACGTGCAGACGGGCAACGCGGAGGCTGATAAGGCTGGTGCGAAAGCCGCTCTCGCGAACGTCTATAAGCAATTCCTCGGCCGAGATGCCACAGATGCTGAATTAGAAAACTGGATCACGGGCAAATACGGGTGGGGATCGGGTGTTGGCGATTACGACAAGTTCGTCTCCGCGATCATGGGATCGGATGAAGCGCGTCGGTACCGACCCGCAGACGCCACGCCGAACAATGCCTACAAGGACATCAATTACTGGCAGTCGCAGGGCGTTCCCGCGGGCGACATCTTCGATGCGACCACAGGACAGTTGCGTCCCGGCTGGAGGCGCACGGCCAACGGCTACGAGCGCGACACGGTAGGTACGCCGTACTCAAACTTCACGACTCGGGGTAACGACTACAGCGCATTCAATACCGGACGCCAGCAAGACCCGAAGAAGAGCGCGAAAGATGCGTTCGTGATGCTCTCGAACCAAGCCCCTCCGCCGCCATTCGGTAGCAGGTCTGGACTGGCCGCGTGGTTCAAGCAATACATCCAACCGGGCATGGACGCGCTCGGTCACAAGGTGTTATCGGTCGGAGAGGATAGCTTCACCTACACGAACGGTGAAGGCACGTTCACGGTGGACTACGCGCAGAACGCGGGTGCGACTCCCGGTTCGATGTTGCAGCGGTTACAGTGGGGCGCGACTCCAGCCGACGATGCGACCCGCGCTCGCTACGCCGGCAGCGGCACGACATCCACGACCGGGGCCACGCGCACGGGCGCAGGCACGTCAGGGGCAGGTTCGACCGTGGGTGACGTGCGGGCGTTGTATCAGTCGCTCGGTCAGCAGTACGGTGGTCCCGGCAACGCGGGCATCAACAACGGCGACTTACAGCAGGTCGGGCAAGACCCGCTGTCGCAGCTCATTACGGGTGCGCTCGCGAACTTCCTCGGCTCCGAAGGCAGCACGTCATTCGGCGGCACGGTGCAGGATGCGCTCGCGGGTCTATTGAATCGCGGCGGTGCGCTGGACGATGGTCAAGTCGCTCGACGGTATGAGTCAGCGCGTGAACTGCTCGACAAGGGCCGTCGCACGATGATTAACGACATGCGCGGCGACCTCGCGAGCCGGAACCTGCTCAGCGAGCCAGGCATCCCGCAGGGGTCCGAGATTGGAGGCATCGAGCGCATCACGGAAAAGCTCGCGCCGGAATTCTCGCGGGCATTGCGCGACATCTACTCGGATGAGTCCGCGAAGTCAGACGCACGGTTGATGACATCGCTGCAACTCGCGACCGGGTTCTCGACCGATCAGGCGCGGAACCTGCTCGCGGGTATTGGTGAAGGCACGGCCCGTCAGACCGCGTTGTCCGATCTTGCGTTGCGATCGCTCCAGACGAACATGGCGTGGTCACAGTTCCTCGCGGAATTCGGATTGAAGCGCGATCAGGTGATGTACGACATGCAGAGCGGGCAGATCGATCAGTATCTCCCGCTGTTGCAAGCGTTCCTGCAACTCGGCGGCATGTCGAATAGCGGGTACGTCTAAATGGCGAAACGCCGCATGAACGTGATGGGCTACGGCTCGGCTCCGATCCCGAAAGGGCCGAGTGGGGGATTCCCGCTACCGCCCCCGCCTGACGGTAATCCGCCTGTGCGCCTGCCGATTGGCGGTGCGCGTCGTCCCGATCAACCGCCGATGCCGATGGGGTCGCAGCCGGGGCCGATGCAGGACACGACGAACCAGTCCGATCAGCAGATGTTGCAGATGTTGAAAATGCTCGGCGCTCGACAGGATCAAGAGTAGATGGCGAGACGACGGATGCGTGATCGCGTGCTGGCCGGAATTGGTCAGGGGTTGCAGGATACCTCTGGCCTGTTGATGCG
>RFVF01000186.1 GCA_009922615.1 Pseudomonadota bacterium | reverse complement strand
GCGTCGTGTAGGCGATGCGCTTCTCATCTGCGCCAGTGATGCACCACCGCTGTTCGATCGGGTCGCTCATAGTCGCCGCCAGCATAATGCTGCGACCGTCGCCTTCGCTAGATGCTGCGTCGAACTGTGCGACGATGCGTTCGGCGTACGCCTGCGCTCGGCGTGCGCTCTCTTTCGATGAGCCGCCACCCCACAGCAGCATCGCCACCAGACCAGCAGTTATCTCGTCGCCTTCCACTGCGTCAAGATCGACGATGTGTCTCGCTATCCATGCAGGTATCTTGCGCCACTTCGCTTCGCTCAGCGGTTCACCGTTCGCCATACGGCGAGCATCAGCGACGGTCGCAGGCATCAGCCCGTCGCCAGACAGACCTTCTTCGTGCAGACGCAGACCACGCTTAGCAGACGCAGCCATGAAATCAGGTGCGATGAGCGACGGTGCTTGACGCTGCTCTTCCTGTGTTGCGCTTTCTTGCGGTTCTGTCGTGCGCACGATCAGACGCTCAGCGATCACCCACAGTTTGCAGATGCCTTGCGGTGCGATGTCACCTTCGACTATCTCGCACTGTCTGCCGCCTTCATAGAACACGCATGATGCACAGACCAAACCTTCTTCGCTGAACGGTGATTCTGCGACATAGTGCGCACCGTCACCGTCGATGCCTTGATTCCATTTGCCGAGACTTTCAGCGATCTGTTCGGAACTCTCGTACATCAGAAACTGACGCTCATTTAGGTCAGAGTGTTTTTCTTGCCAGTCACTAACTGTGATCTCTTCTTCGACAGGTTCTTGTCTTGTCGCAGCATCATCGACCTGACCTAGCGGCTCGATGTCTTCGCTGAGCGACACGACGATCATCTGGTCGATCGCATCTTGTTTCGTTTCGTGGCAGCCGATAGTCGTAAATGAGCCGTCTGCTTCACGCTTCACGGTCGCCCAGTTAGCGCAGTCGGGCTGACTCTGTGAGATTCCGAACGGCATGATCAGTCGCTGTCTGGTGTGAGCACGACGACTTCATTCGTACCAGATGCCGAGATGCCGTACAGCGTTTCTCGTGTCGGCACGAAGAACTCTTGTGCTTCGTTGTTGCCGAGATGAAAGCCGATGCTGCTGGTCACAGATGCGTTGCCTAGATACACCTTGCCGCCGCCTGCGTTGTGCAGATACACGG
Organism: Pseudomonadota bacterium; assembly: GCA_009922615.1. Lineage (GTDB taxonomy): Bacteria > Verrucomicrobiota > Verrucomicrobiia > Limisphaerales > SXTU01 > SXTU01. The sequence continues at coordinate 3,449 of RFVF01000186.1, read as the reverse complement.
TGCGATTCTTGTCGTCGGCAGAGACGACGAGCACTGCGGTCGTGCTCACTGAAACGACTGATGACTTCACGGCTATCTCTCTGGTGGCATCGAGTCAGTGCCGAGCGTCGGCAGATCGCCGCCGCTGATACCAGCCATAGGTGCGCCAGCGACACCGAGAATGAACTGGTCGCCGCCTTCATACGGTTCACGATTCTCTTGCTCTCTCGCTTCGTTCGGTGTCATCGTGCCAGACATGATCTGCAACTGCTGCGCCTTCACACGAGTCGTCAGGTCTGCACGCTCGAACTCTGATGCGTTGAACCGCACCTTCTGCGTGAGTGGCAGCATCTCGCTGATCGCATCTTCAATGCGGCGCATGAACGGCAGCAGCGTGTAGCGAACGAAGTTGATGCCCGACTGCTCGACATTCTGGTAGGTCTGCGAGTTGCCGCCAGATGCGTTGATCATGTGCAGCGGTATGCGGTAGGCACGGGCGATGTCACGCACGATCGCTTCACGATGTTCGAGCATCTGCATATCGGCTGCGCTCGTCGTGACCGACTTCCACCTGAGACCGCCAGTGAGCACCGCAGGCTTGCGGCGGCGAGTGTGAGCGTCTGCCCATGTGTCACGCAGAATGCGTGCCTGCTCTTCGGTGATCGTCGCATCTGTTTCGAGCACGCTGCTCGGCGTTGCGCCTTCGCCGTAGAACTGCGCTAAGAATCTATCCATAGCGATGCTCGTACCGATCGTGTTGCGCAGTGCTTCCAGCGGCGAGATGCCACGCAACTGATTCGGTAGCAGCAGCCAGTGAATCGCTTTCAGGTCGCTGCTCGAATGCTCGGTGTTGCCGACCTGATAGTAGGCACTGCCGTCATCGCTGATGTAGGCGTTCTTGATCAGATTCGGGTGCAGGCATCGCATCTCTGCTGGTAGTTCGCCTGCCCTGCGTGGTGCGTAGATGTAGGCGCAGCCGTACAGTGCGAGCGACAGCATCACCTGATGCACGAACTCGAACATCGTCTGAGTCTGATTCGGTCTGATGAGCACGCTCGGTGTCGGCAGCCGTTCGATGCGACCTGCACGCAGACGGGTGAGTTCGAGTGGCATGGCAGCCACTGAATCTGCGAGCAGACCTACGGCTGACATCACGGCGGTTGATGCGAATGCGGTCGTCTCTGTGACGATCTCACCCGAATAGTTAGGGTAGAACGGGCGTGCCGTGATCTGATAGGGGTCGATGCTCGTCGGTAGAGCACGACGCTCGACGAGTCTGCGCAGCAGACTCACGGCTCAGACCTGCCGAGACTCGCACCGAACAGCGTCAATAGCACACCGCCGACGATGAATGAGACGGGAATCGAGAGCAGACCGACACCGATGACCAGCAGACTTGCGCCGATTAGTTCCAGAAGAGTGCTGAGTGCGCTGCGGTTCAGTTCCATACCTGCACGATACTAGGCGCAACACTCGTGCTCTGTATGCGTGATGTCGCACGATCGAGAGCCATGACGAGACTGATGCACGCATCTATCTTCCGCTTGCTCTTCCCTTTCGACAGTCGCCACCCTTGATCGGTCATGCGCTGCGCAGCAGACAGAACCTGATCGCTGTATGTCGGTGAGCCGTCGTGCAGCACACGCCTGTTCACGATCATCTCGTAGGCGTGACCGCACGCAGGAATCATGCGAGCAGCGGACTGGGGGAACTCGACCATAGGCAAACCGTCATCGCTCAGTGCTTCCGCCGATCGCTGAAAGTAGGCAGGGTCGAACACGAACTCTCGCACCTGATACTCGGCGTGCAGCGCACGCAGATGCGCTTCGACTGCGGCGACATCAACGCCTTCGTCTCTCGGCTGCCAGATGCGAGCACGAGTCACCACCACATCGTCTTGCGGCTGAGCGATGACCACAGCGATGCTGTCGTGTTTCAGAGCCATGTCGATACCGACCCAGATCGGCAGATCGTGTCGCAGCCCACGATCATCTCGGCACTGTTCCCACGCACCAGCAGGCAGCCAAGACTCTTGCGCTCTTACCCACTGATTCAGTCGCCACCGTCTGAACGCCGCTTCATCTGTCTGCTTCACAGCGGTTCTCATGTCGTCGATGTCGAGCAGTCGTTCACTCAGATTCGGGTTGGCGATGCGCCACTGCTTCTCGTCACCGAGCGCACAGTCGGTCGCCGCTTCCCACCACCAGAAGCCGAATGTCGGGTCATCGATCTCACCAGCGGCGCACTTCTTCCCGTACTGATACAGATGCCCTGCCACCGTGTCTAGGTCGTAGCCAGCGGTCGTGATGCTCACCGTCAGCGGCTCGATGCGAGCACCAGAGCCGAGCGTCATCTGGTCGTAGAGATCGGGCGTGCTCTGATTCCACAGTTCATCGAACAGCACGAGCGACGGGTTCAGACCAGCCTGACCCTTGAACTCTGACGAGAGCACACGCAGTATCGACCCGAAGCGTGGCATCTCGATCGCATCTCGATACACCTTGCACTCTTGCGACAGCACGGGCGACATCTGAATCTGCTGCTTCGCTTCACCGAAGATGATGCGAGCCTGCTGCCTGTCACCAGCGACCACATACACTTCTGCGCCAGACTCGCCAGTGATCAGCCCATAGACGGCGACCGCCGACAGCATCAGCGACTTGCCTTGCTTGCGTGGCAGACCAATCAACGCACGCCGATACCTGAGACGCTGCGTCTCGGCATCACGCTCGAACAGCGCACGCAGCAGCCACTTCTGCCACGCAGTGAACAGCAGCGGCTCACCAGCCCTGAAACCTTTCAGCACGATGAAGTGCTCGGCAGCGAAGTTGATGATCTCGTCGCCGTCGCTCAGTTTCGAGATGCGTGGCGTGTAGAACGCTGGCTGCCACCTACTCGTTGGCGGCAGCACGCTTCGCTTCGATGCGCTGTCTGATCTTTGCGAACTCATGTTGCTTGTGTTCCCCTATCCCCAGTGTCGCACGGTCGGTCGGTGAGAAACCGATTTGCGAGAGCAGGCTAGTGATCTGGCGGTCGATCTCACGCAACGCTCGACGCTCACGCCACGCACCAGACTGTGTGAACACGATCTGCCTGAGCACCGTGCGCTCGTCAGTCATCTCGCACGCCATGAGCACGATGTCACCGTCGAGAGCAGGTCGCAGCCACGCAGCACCTGACGACCAGATGCGCTGCCATAGTTCCTTGCCGTGCTGACCGAGTGGGCGATGCGGCTCAGGCATCTCGCTCACCAGAGACGGCAGAGCGATGATCTCAGCGTGGCTCGGCAACTTCCTGCCGCCGAGATTCCCGAGTCTGCGTTTCTGCTCGACAGGTTTCGGTCGCCTGCCTGAGCCTTTACCACCCATGCCACGCCTGCTCACCAGATGCCGTCTGCTGCGTGTTCATAGGGGGTCTCTCTCGTTTCGGCTCTCTCTCGAAAAGCACGATTATACGCTGAACTGAACGGC
>RFVF01000185.1 GCA_009922615.1 Pseudomonadota bacterium | reverse complement strand
TCTTCTCAAGCACGGCACCCTCGATCACGACTTCCACCGAGGCCGGGATCAGATGGGGCGTCTGACGCAATGCTGCGCCCTCTGCGGCTTTACGCGAGTGGTGTTAGCCGAGGATGCCATTGTCGGCCCTGCCCATTACCAGGTGCCGGATATGGGGGCACGGTTAACGAAAGCCAAGAGAGTCACGCGGGACAACGTGACGCCGTGGAAGGTGAGTCAGAGATGAAGCCATTTAGCCACCAGTCGATTGTCGATCAGGTGCCGCAGTTGAAGCGCGGTCAAGTGTGGTGCATCCAGTGCGGTCAGACGCGCAAGGTGGATAGCGGTAGAGCCTTACTCTCGATCAGGATCGACCGCCCCTCTCCGTGGAACAGATCGCGCAAGAGTTGACAGCCATCGTTGGTGATTCAGAGGCGACGACGGGCAATCGGCTGTGGCGCGTCAAGCTGTTAGCTGAGCGTCTCGCCGTGCGAGCGGAGTCCGCCCCCGTCGAACAGCAGGAGATCAAACACTGCGGAGCCTGCCGGTTCTGGCTGCCCTATATCCGTGATGAGCGATGGGAGGGTGCCGGTGACTGCACCAATGAGAATCTACGCGGGCGGATCGTGGGGTTCGATCACACCTTCGGGTGTGCCGCGTTCAAGACTGGCCGCATTGAGGACAAGAGGTGGAAGCGATGACGCATCGAGACCAACTGACGCTGGATCGCGCGCCAGCAATTGAGGCGGCACTACGTCGAATCATGACGGAGCCGTTCGGTTGCCCGATGTGTCATAGCGGCAAGATCATCACCCCAGGTAAAGAGCACTGGGGCAATTGCGGCTTTGGGATGGCAGCCCGCGCACTGGAACCCCTGACTGCCGAAGCCGAACTCGCCGATGCCGTGACCCTCGCGGTGCTGCAGGAAGTAGAACGCCGGGTCGAAGGCCGTAGCATGCTCCACAGTCACATCGGCCCGTTGCACGAGATTGGCTGGAATGGTGCGATTGCTAACGTGTGTTCACTGCTCTCCGAGTTGATGAGGCAGGCCGGGGAGGTAGAGAAGTGACACCTTACGAGTTGGCCTGACCTCGATTAGCAACCGGCTCAGTCAGTGCCCTTTCAATACCCCATTTACGCGACAGTCGGAGGCACACCAGGCTAAACCTAATTCCGTGTAGTGTCGCCAACTCCCGAACCGTGCCCGTGACGCCAAAGGCAGTCATGCGGCGGGCCACCCTAGTATTCTGAGCCTGTTCGCTCTGTGTTGCCCAATAGCAGTTATCAGGCCCGTAGCCGGCGTTGTTATCCCGACGCTCTATAGAGTGCTGGCGCGATGGCTTGTGTCCCATATCGCCTAGAAACGCCTCAAAAGAGGCAATCCAGCGAGGGTCTATCGTGATACCCCTGCCTCCGTAGTGATGAAACTGGCTGGCATTGGGATTAAGGCAGCGGCGTTTCATGGCTCTCCAACTGTAGTACTCCGGCGAGTGTGTCATTCCGTGCGTGAGCGATGGAGAGGGGCGCTCTTTCCGCCAACACCCGCAAGATACAATCTGCCTCTTTCGGAACGCCGTCACGGTGACGAGCGAAAAAGAACCGCATTCGCATAAGCACCGCCACTTTCGCCGAGGGCGGTCGTACTCGACAGCCACTAGCTTCCCAGATCGTTGGCCCGTTAGGTCTATTCCAGTTCTCATTGAGATATATGCTACCATTCCATTTGTGAATTCACTGCACCAGTCCCAGATTCTTTTTGCTCGCCTCTTGGCAATGCTCATCCGTGAATCATTTGATCGCAGATACGAAGTCACGCTAGGAGAATGCTGGCGCTCTCCTGAAGAGGCGAAGCGATTGGCCGGCACAGGGCAAGGCATCTCCAGATCGTTGCACTGTGACCGCCTAGCGGTCGATTTGAACCTATTCAGGGCGGGCCAGTTTCTCACTAAGACCGAGGACTACCGCGAGATGGGAGAATGGTGGGAAAAGCAGCATCCAGACTGCCGATGGGGTGGCAGGTTTACCACTCGACCAGACGGAAACCATTTCAGCGTCACCTATCAAGGCAGATCATAAGGAATTGGGCTGAAAATCCTATAATTGCACTCTTTGAAGGCGTCCACGCCGGGCTATCCACGCCTTAACCGTTCACTCTTTGACCGTTTCACTCTTTGGTCGTACACGGCAAACGCCGCGCATCCCGTTGAGAGATTGCGCGGCGTTCGGATGGTGCCTAGCGTCTAACGTGCGTCTCAGCTAGTGCCAGGACGGTCGCGGCCAGTGCGACAAGCGCGATAAGGCCGATCATGCGGCCATCGTCGCAGACTGGCGACGGACAATCAGTGATCCTTTCGACACGCGATAGCGGTCGCGCAACGTGTTGATCGTTCGACCGTCTGCGGGTTTGGATGCGCGTGTTTCCAGCTCCGCGAGTAGCGCGGTCGCTTCGGCCTTCAGCGTCGCCGGCAGTTGATCGCCAGTCACGCGGACAAAGAATCGCAGATCGTCACGGAACCCGATCCGCTTGCACGCGGCGAAGTACTGATCCTTCGTTAGCTCTCGGGCGTTGTAGGCCAGGTCAAGCGCGGCCCGTTCCTGTAGCGTAACGGTCTTCGCCTTTGCGGATCGCGTGACGTGTCCGCAGGTTGGGCAAGTGTGATTTGACATAGTGAATGCTCCTATAGGGGTTAAAGGGTACGCCGATGGCCATCAATCGAAATAGAGTGATGGCCTACGGTCTAACCTTTACGCCGATACCTCTACCCGCATAGCATCACGTCCGCGAATTTTGCGAACCTTGATCCGTTTCTCTGCCGCCGCCGTGCGCCAGTAGTGAGATTCCTTGTCGCGTGCCTTTTTGCCGCCGTCACTATGCGCGGAATAGATCGCGTGCAGCATCCAATAGCGGGCGGTAGAATCGAGCGTATCCAACACCGGCCCCAACACCTTGCGATGGAACAATTCAATACGCTCATCGCCGCCGCCGTGACGCACTAGCAGGTACCATGAGCTGTACCACGTCACGACTCGGAAGTGATGCGAGTGGCAGTCAAGACCGCCGCACCGCCCAGGTTCATCGAAAAGTTCCACAACAGCACATGGGGTTTAGCTCCTACGTTAAAAGGGTACGCCGAGAGCCATCATTCCAATAGAGTGATGGCCTACGGTCTATCCTCTTACCGTCCCATCGTGCGAGCGTGTGACAGCGGCACGTTAAGCGCCCGCGCAATCTGCCGATCTTCGGCCTGTTCCTGATCACACAACGGGCAAAGCGCGACGTAATCGGCGTGACCCTTCGCTAGATGATCTTCAGCAAAGCGTGACCGCGCATCGTCGAAAATCTTGAACATACGGGCATTGCGACGTTCCACGCCTGACATGGTTCGATAGCCGGGATATTGAGCAGGTTTACGCACGGCTATCCTCCAGCACTAATCTCGCGTGGTGAAATCCTCGACACGCCAGGACGTACGCGTTATCAGCGTCGTGCCGGCGAATAAATGACTGAGACAATTCGCCGTACATCCTTGCGAATGACAGCGACTGAGAAAGGTCACGGTCTAGCCTGCCGAACGTGGTACGGCAGAACACGGCGAAGCATGCGCGAATCATAGCCACGCCTGCTTAAGAGCGTATCCGCCATCGTTGTCATGGCCTGACGTGTCGCCATTGCGCCCGCGTCCGTCTACCTTGAATCCGTCTGGAAACAGGTAGCGACTGAGGTTGTAAACGCAATCAAACCCCATATCCATCCCGCATCCGGTGACGTGCAAGGCATCGGTCTGTCGCCCTCCTTCGGGATCACAAACCGAATCGCCCTCGACATACCGGACGAGCTGACGTGTTCGAGAATTGTGTAGACCGTATCGCCAGGTTTTAACCATTCCCTGAGACGGGCGATTGCTTCGGCTTTCTCGGCTTTGGTGTAGTTCGCCATGATTAGTTGTTCCCCATCACGTCTGACGTGTAGCAGTCGGCATCGACTAGATCAGCGTCGATACGCTCGACTGGAATCGTGCGCGTGTGAAGCTCGTAACGTCCATTGCCGACGATGCGCCGACGAATGATGACAATTTCGGTGTCTGCCGTGAATTTCGCGTTCTGGAAGTCGCCGCCCCTTCGCGTCAATTCGCCCAATAGAGCTTCGGCAAGCGTGACGGGTTCGGCGTAGCCATCCATGATGCCCCAATGACCGCGCAGGTTGACCCGATGCGGGAATCCGGCGATCGTGGAAGGCATCCACAGTTGACCGCAGATGCCGCCCGAGAGATACGCTTCGGTCGTTTGGAACTTGGGATGTTGAGTGTTTGGCATTCCGCCCTCTAGTCAGTGTTCGGACTGGGATTAGCCGCGAACAAGACAAGCATAAGACAAGCGATAGGCATAAGTCAAGCGATAGCGAAGCAGTCCGATGGACATAAGCGGTGACGGAAAGCACAAACAGTAGCAACGTGTCAAGCGAGCCAGGTAATTAATAGTGCTTGACAGATACGAGAAGTGAGGCGCATTCTCTAGCGCGTGAGGTGTAAGTGAGGGATGAGATTGGAGTGAGACAGGCTTTGCAACACAAAGCATGCCATGCTGCATACATAGGGCACGGGGGGAGGTAGTGCTCGCCACGGTGATGGGCCACAGAACCGATCGGTTCTG
>RFVF01000184.1 GCA_009922615.1 Pseudomonadota bacterium | reverse complement strand
AGCGTTCGAACTGCTTTTCGATGGCGTCCCGCAGCCTGCCAACACGAACAGCAGCAGGAGGGGGACAAATGTGCCGAGCCGGAGCGGGGGGAAGGTGGCGGGCAGGTTCACAAAGCGAGTTAGACGGCCTTTGAACGGAATTGCTGTTGGTGGCGCACCGCGAGTTGCATGCGCGGAGTCTGCGAAGCGTTCAAATCGAAGGCAACGCGATAATCGCATCGCTTGCCGCGGGCTGGTCGGCACGGCACATTCGGCACACTTGAGAATCGTCATTGCCATCACCGGTGCGAGCGGCTCGCTTTACGCGCAGCGATTGCTCGACAACCTCGACGCGCGCGCACACGAGGTTCACGTCGTCCTGAGCAATTACGCGCACGCCGTCCTAGCGGAGGAATTGCCTGGCGGTCTCCGGCTGCCTGCGGGCGTGGTGCAGCACGGCCTCAAGAGTATGAACGTGCCCTTCGCCAGTGGTTCGAACCCGTTCGATGCCATGGTGGTGATCCCGTGCAGCATGGGCACGCTGGGCCGGATCGCGCATGGGCTGAGCGACGATGTGCTGTTGCGTGCGGCGGATGTGATGCTCAAGGAGCGCAAGAAACTTATCCTCGTTCCACGTGAGACGCCGCTCAACCTCATCCACCTTAAGAACCTCGAATTGCTCCTGCTCGCCGGGGCGACCATCCTGCCGGCGAACCCCTCCTTCTACACCCGGCCGAAAACCATCGAACAAGTCGTGGACACGGTCGTCGCGCGTGTGCTGGACCATCTGGGCCTGCCACAGCAACTGGCCCCGCGCTGGCAAGAGCCGGAGTGACCTGCGGGGATGCGGGATGGGTCGGCCAGACAATGCAATGCGGCTGGGTGGTTATCGTTGTGGCGCTTGCCAAGCACGGCGTTTCCGCCTACAACCCCGGCACGCAGATTACTCCGAAACCCAATGTCCTGCTGGACAGCGCTTCGCCTCGAACTTGCCAGCCCCCACACATGAAACTTCTCCTCGCCCGTCCTCTGATTGCACTCGCCATCGCGTGTGCGCTGCCCTGTCTCGCGGCCGTTCCTCCGGCGGAGAAACTGCTCCCGGCGGACACGTTGCTCGTGCTGACGATCCCTGATTTGGATCGCGCGCTGGCGGCGGCGAAGGATTTTCCCATCGCGCAGTTGTGGCGTGACCCGGCAATGAAGCCGTTTGCGGAAAAGTTCGAGCAGAAGCTGCGTGAGCTGGTCGGCGAGCAGGAGAAAAACTTCGAGAAAGATTGGGCTGAGTTCAAACCCCTCGTGAGTGGCCAGGTCAGCATGGCCGTGTTGCGCGGCGACTGGCAGGGCGAGGCTGGGAGTGGTCCGGAAGTTGTCGCCTTCCTCGACGTGAAGGACAAGGGTAAGCAGCTCCACGATTTCATCGAACGCTGCGAAAAGCGCGACATTGACGCGGGCAAGACCATCCAGCGCGAGACGGTGCGCGGCGTGAAGTTCGCCCGCACGGTGCCCAAAGACGGCGATGACGCGCCCAAGAAAAGCCAGCCTTACATCGGCCAGTCCGGTTCACTTCTGCTGTTGAGCGAGAGTCCCAAGGCGTTGGAGAAAATTCTCGCGCGGCAGGACGGCGCGGGTGCGGGGTTGGACGAGACGCCCGAATTTGAGCGCGCCCGCAACACGGTGGGCCGGGATTCGCACGCTTTCGGCTGGGTCAATGTGAAGGCGCTCGCGGCAGTGCTCGGTAAGATGCCCGCGCAATCCCCCGACGGCGGCAATCCGCTGGGCATTGCGCCCGGACGCATCATGGATGCGCTGGGCTTTGGCGGTTTGGACGGGATTGTCTTTGCCGCGCGCCAGACGCCCGAGGGCACGCAAGCCGAGCTGTTTGTCCAGGCCCCGCAAGCCCGACGCAAGGGGCTCCTCGGCCTGCTCGCGCCAGAGGCGAATGAAGCCGGCCCCTCGCCTATGGTGGCCGGCGACGTGGCCAAGTTTTCCCGCGTGCGGATTGATGGGCAGAAGGCCTTCCAAGCCGTCGAACGCATTATCACCGACCTCAACCCGCAGATGGCCGGCATCGTCACGCTCATGCTGGAAAACGTAGGCAAGGACAAGGATCCCAATTTCGATCTGCGCAAACAAATCATCGGCAATCTGGGCGCGGACTTCGTCACCATCCAGAAGGCTCCGCGCGGGAAGAGCGTGGCTGACCTCAGCTCACCGCCGACCTTGTTCCTCGTCGGCTCGCCCAAGCCCGAGGCGCTGCTTCAGGCGCTGCTCACCATCAACCCGCTGCCGCCGAAGGAACGCGAATTTCTTGGCCGCAAAATTTATCACCTCACCCCGTTGCCGGGCATGCCATCGCCGGGCGGGAAGGGCGGCATGAGCTTCTCCACCACGGCGGGCTATCTCGCCGTGGCCACGGATGCGGGCCTGTTGGAGGAGGCCCTGCGGGGCGAAGCGCAAGGCAAGCCCTTGAGCGCGGTTCCCGGCCTTGCGGACGCGGCGCAACGCGTTGGCGGCCTCAACACCGGCTGGTTCGCCTACCAGAACCAAAGCGAATCACTCCGGATATTGATCGAAACGCTGAAGCAAGATCCCGACGGCGTGGATAAACTCTTCGCCTCACCGATCCCCACGCCGGGCGCGCCGATGCCTTCGCTTCAACCGCTGAAGAACCTCATGGATTTCTCGCTGTTGCCGCCGTTCGACGCGATCGCGAAATATCTCGGCTACTCCGTGCAGGCCACCGCAGCCACACCCGAGGGCATCAGCTTCAAGTCCTTCACGCCGATTCCGTCAGGGTTGAAGAAGTAGCCTCGCGCCTGCCCGGCTTGCGCGCAGAAGGATTGGCCGCGAGTCCGGGCTTGTGACATAGTCCGCCGCCGGCGGGCGAAGGTTGCGCTTGTAGCTCAGTTGGATAGAGCATCCGCCTTCTAAGCGGACGGTCGTGGGTTCGACTCCCGCCAAGCGCGCCAACTCTCATTGCGGTTGCGGTTTGCCCCGCGTCCCCGGCAAGCTCGCCTCATGCTGTCACTGGAATTCCTCGCCGAACTCGTGGATAAGCACCGCGCCGCCACGCCGGCGCGCGTGCGGGAATTCACCCTGGGCGGGCGCGCGTTCCGCTTCAACACCGAGCCCGCCCTTATGGGCGTCGTCAATCTCTCCGCCGGCTCGTGGTATCGCGAAAGCGTGTGCCTCTCCGCCGAGGCGGCCATTGCACGCGGCAAGGTTCTCGCGGCGCAGGGTGCGGCCATCGTGGACATCGGCGCGGAATCCACCCTCGCAAACGCGGAACTCGTGGGCGCTGAGTTGCAAACCTCCCGGCTGCTACCCGTCGTTCGCGAACTCACCGCCGCCGGCGTGCTCGTCTCCGTGGAAACCTATCAGCCCGAGGTCACGCACGCCTGTCTGGCGGCCGGCGCGCACGTGCTGAACCTCACCGGCACGGACCGGAGTGAGGACATGTATCGCGCGGTCGCGGCGCATCAGGCGGCGGTCATCATCTGCTACGTGCAAGGCAGCAACGTCCGCACCGTCGGTGACTTCTCGCTCACCGCCGATCCCGTGCCGCCGATGTATGAGTATTTTGCGCGCGAGGTGGAGCGGGCCACGCAATGCGGCGTCGAGAAAATCCTCATCGACCCCGGCCTGGGCTTTTACTACCGCAACTTGCAGGACAGTGTCGTGCGGGTGCGGCATCAGATGACGACCTTTCTCCACACCTTCCGGCTCCGCACGCTGGGGTTTCCCATCTGTCACGCGCTGCCGCATGCGTTCGAGTATTTCGGTGAGGAAGTGCGCAGCGCCGAGCCGTTCTTCGCCGTGCTCGCCGCGCTGGGCAAAACTGATCTCTTCCGCACGCACGAAGTGCCGCGCGTCCGCGCCGTGCTGGAGACGATGAAGGGGTTTTGAACCGGGCGGCGGGCCGGGTCAGAGCGGGGTGCTGAAGCGGTGGAATTCTCCGCTTCAAACCGCGCGCAAGAGCCGCAGAAAATTTCCTTGCGCCCGGTGGCGATTTTTCGTAGATAGCGCTTCAGCCATGGTCCCGGAGATGAACAGATTGCTGTCTTGCGCCACTCTGCCGCACGTTCGCGCCTTCCGCTCCGTTTTTCCGTGCTCACCTTCTTGCAGGGGGCCCGCACCTTATCCGTTTTGGACCTCACCCGGCCAGAAGGTGCGGACACCTTTTGCGAAGGGGCGCTCACCTTTTTCCAAGGTGTCCTCACCCAAGAAAAGGGTGCGCTCACCTTCTTTCAAGGTGTGCTCACCCCGGCAAAAGGTGTGCTCACCTTTTCATTTCCCGGCCTCACCTTTTGAAAAGGGGCGCGCACCTTTTCAAAAGGGGTGCCGCCTTTTTGGTTTCCCAGCCCCCTTTTCTCGCAAAACCCCCTTCCTAACCGCCGCGAGTGGCTAAATTTGACCAGTTTCGCCCCATTCCCTTTCTCCCGGCAGTAAATCCTTAACCACCACAACCCTATGCCCACCAGCAATAGTTACTACCCCGCCCGCGTCGGCGACCAGATCATCTGGCTGCTGAACCTCCGCAACAAGCTCCCCAACCACAAGACCGCCCTCGGTTACACCGACCCCGAGGTCGCGGCTGTGCAGGCCGATTGCGACCGCCTCGGCTGGGCGCTGGGCACCCTCCAAAGTGCCGCGCAGCAGTTCTCGCAAGCC
>RFVF01000183.1 GCA_009922615.1 Pseudomonadota bacterium | reverse complement strand
CTGACATGAACAGGTTCACGCCCGCCGTGTCGAAGCCGCCCGTGCCCGTGTCCGCCGGCAACTCCGTCACATTGATCTCCACCCCGAGCAACTCGCGCAGCGTGTTGCGATACTCGCGCCGGTTCAACCGCCGCATCGTGATGACCCCGTTTTGATCATTGAGCGTGCGCCGCGCCGCCACCATGGCATTGGCGAGATCATCGAGAAAATCCGTCTTGGCCGCCCGCGTCGGCTGCTTCTCCCCATCGGGCGGCATCTCGCCCGAGTTCATTTGGTTGAGAATCTTCTGCCAGCGCTCGGCCGTCTCGAGGTTCGTGATCGTGAACGGCAGATCGTCGACGCGGAACTTGCCCTTCTGTTTCTCCGGGCCGTGACAGCTTACACAGTGCTCCTTGAGCAGCGTGCGATGCTTTTCGTTCATGCTCGCGCGCCCATCCGGTTCGGCTGCCTTAAGGCAACCGTGGCTGAACATCAGGGACATAAGAAACGCTAGGGAAAGATTGGTGGAATCCATGGCTAAAAAACGGCGGCGGCCGCGCGGGGAAGTGCGTTTTCTGGCAAATAAAAATCTGCCGTCTCTTGCCGGTCCGGGTCGAGATAAGCGATGTTCTTCTTCATGCGGTAAGCCTTGCCGGAGCGGGTGCTGTGCGCAAACAAACTCCTTCACCAGAACGGCTTTATTGGCCTCAAGGTATTGTGCCAAGACCTCCTTGCATTCCGAGCCTGACTGGAATGCCAGCAGGCCTGCCCTTGAACGTCTTGTAGTGCACCAGAGTTTTGCCTGCTTCTCGGATCAGACTGGTTGTTTCGTCGTTCAGCCTCCATTTTGACTGGCCGCAATCGTTAGTTGGGAATTTCGGTTCTTTGGCTTCATGGTTTGAGTCAGACTGTATGTGGCTCTAGAGATCCAAACCTCGTCAGCCGGTCGGCTAAAACTACCCATTCTCGATGGTGTCCATCGGCTGGACAATAAAGTTTACTTCCCCAAGCGCCGATGGACCGAGCTTCAGGCTTCTTGCTTGGACATTCGTTGCGCTCACCTGGTTGCCCCGGATGGCGTCACTGTGGGCGAAGCCACTGCCCGCGCAGTCCGCGGAGCGTCGCCAGAATTTCGTCGTCGCCTGCTCCATTTCGATCTTCGCCAGCCAGCCCGCGAATGGCGGCGTAAATGGTTGGCTTTGCTTTCGGCTCCGCAGTGCTCACAGCAAGAAACACCTCCGCGATCACGGCATCCGATACGCCGGAATCATGCAGGATCAAACTCCGCTCTTCCACAGCCTCCTCGTCATTCGGCGGCGGAGTGGCAGTTGGTTGGTGAAGGTAAAGCATGGGTTGGGATCAGCAGCAGGACAATTAAAACACCCGCGCAGGCCGGACGTCCAGAACTCAGGCGTCCGGGACCAAAAGGCGGAATCAACGAAGCGGAAACGACAAGTGTAAGCGGCGGTCGAAAATTTCAGCACATTCAATAGCCATGAAATATGTATCACACTTTGGAGGACTGGGCAGGCATGCGGCGGATGTTGGCGGCGCTTTCTGCTTAGTGCCCGCCCCTAGGGTGTCAATCAGACCGGAGCAGCCCCACTGTCGGAACGCGTCTTCGAGCACCGCGACTGTCTGGTAAGGATTGGTGGTTGAGGCCCCAATCCCCAACGGTTGCCGAGGAGTTCGACGGCATGGAGCGCGGCGTTGACGCACCTTCGCCTCAGCTTAAACCATCCACCCTTTCCGGTATTCCTGTTTCACGTATTGGTTCAGGGCGGTCAGGTTGGTGACCTTCATGTTGGGACCATCCCACTCCACCGGTCTGCCTTCGCCGGCAAGTTGCGCAAGATTTCCCAGCAGGGTGAATTCAGTGAGGCGGGCGGAATAATCAAACGAGGAAGCCGTTTGGTTGGTCCGTTCCTTGCAGGCCCGAATGAAATCGCCAAACGAACCGGATGTGCGCGGAAGCGACTTGGGGGGCTCTGGCGTTTCCAGCATCAGCTTCTTCGGCACGATGTGCATGTGGTTGCCGTAGGTGCTGGTGTAAAGGATGCCCTTCTCACCGACATAGATCGTGCCGCTGTCGTCGAACTTCTCCTCCGGAAACTTCTGTTTTAGTTCCTGCACCAAAGGCGGCAGGTTCGACTTTCCCTTGGGTCCTTTTGGCGTGGCTTTGTTGTCATCGCCAGTGTCGCCCACCCCGATGCGGCCATCATACCAATAGACTTTCACCGCCGGCTGGCCAGCACGGGCGGGGAAATCCCAACGGAGGCGCGTGCCGGTCGGGTAGCGTTGGTCGCTGCCGCCAAAGACCTGCTCGGCTTCGATGCGGACCGGATGCTCAAGTTTCAGCGCCCAATAGACACCGTCGAGAACGTGGCAGCCCATGTTGCCTAACGAGCCGTTGCCAAAGTCATGCCAGCCATGCCACTGATGCGGGTGCAGGTCGGCGTGATAGTCGCGCGCGGGTGCGGGACCAAGCCACGCATCCCAATTCAGCCCGGCGGGCACCGGGGCGGATGCCGGGCGCGGACCGATGCCGCCGTTGCTGCGTCCGGTCCAACTGTGGGTCTCCGTGATGCGGCCCACCGCACCCGACCACACATATTCGCACAACCGACGGTAACCTTCCTCGCAGTGGCCCTGGTTGCCCATCTGGGTGGCGACCTTGGTAGTGCGGGCCATTTCAGCCAGTTTGCGGGCCTCGGCGATGGTGTGGGTCAGGGGCTTTTCGCAATAGACGCATTTGCCCAGTTGCATGGCCATCATCGCCGGCAGCGCGTGCTGGTGGTTGGGCGTGGCGATGAAGACGGCGTCGAGCTGCTTCCCGATCTTGTCGAACATCGGGCGGTAGTCCGTGAAGGTCTGGATGCGGTCGGGATCAAGGTCCTTGCCCTTCGCCCACTTGAGCACGGAGGCCAGCTTGGCTTCATCGGCGTCCACCACGGCCATCAGGTTCTGCGATGATCGGTCGCCCTGATTGTGCCCGGCCGCGGCCGCCAGATGGGACATGCCGCGCGCACCGCAACCAATCACCACGCAATTCAGCCGGCCGGGCGCATTGGCCGCCCGCAAGATGTGGGGACTGCCGAGAATACGGGTTGCGGCTGCCCCGCCAGCGGCCAAAGTGAACTGTTGCAGGACGGAACGACGGCTGATGCCTGATTTCATTTTGGAAAGAGATGCATGCCTCGGGCGGGGGTTACTTGGTTCCGGCGGCACGCAGGACACGGATTTTGAGGTTGCGGAAGAAAACCTCGCTGTGGTGGTCCTGCAGAATGAGGTGGCCAACCGGGTTCTTGCCCCAGTCGCTGTTTTTAAAGTGGCTCCGTGCTAGGGCGGCGTTCATTGCCTCGCTGCCAAACTCGGCCTCGACGACTTTCACCCCGTTGAGCCAGTGCTCGACGTGGTTGCCCCGGAGCACGATGCGCGATTGGTTGAATTCTCCCTGCGGTTTGAGTTTCTTCCCAACCGGCGGGAACAAGTCATAAAGCGAGCCGCTGGCGTGTTTGTCCGTGGCTTCAGGATCGTTCATGCATTGGTATTCGGGCCCGAAGGCGTAGCCCTGTCCCTTCTTCTCCTGCACGCGATACTTCACCCCGCTGTTGCCGCTGCGCTTGGGAAACATCCACTCGAAGCTGAACTCGAAGTTTTCGTATTTGTCCACGGTGACCAAATCGATCACCCACACCGACGGAAAGCCCTCCATGCCCAAACCGCGCCAGCCATTAGTCGTGACTCCGTCAAACAACAGTTTCCAACCTGTCCTCTTCTCCTCGTCTGTGAGCACGTTTATCGCAGTGGCGTCGCCCGAGCGCGCGCTCGAAACGAGCAACCAGGCCAGAAGCAGTGCTGTGCCCAAGGGGCAGAAGTTTCCGAGGCTTGAGTTGAGAACGCTCCTGAAGCGAAACAGTTTTTTTGTGGGATGCACAGGCGGTTTCAGACAAGTCGGGCGGTTATTCTGGACGGCCCTCCGGAGTGGTTTGTTCAGCATCGGCCGTCATCTACGCTGGTCGAACATGCTGAGTTCCATGCGCTCTAACCGCATCAACTACGACAGCAAGACGGGCACGAAATCTTCAATCACATCCGTCAGGCGGAAGTTTCGGCCTTTCTGTCGCCAGATGAGCCGCTCGTGGTTCAGGCCATGTTGATGCAGCAGGGTCGCGTTCAAATCGTGCATGCGCATGGACCGGTCCACCGGACAAAAACCCAATTCTGAGCACCGCCACCAGTCGGCCGCGATCATCGGATATTTATTCCTTATAGAAATCCCGGCCAACGCATCCAGCAGCCGGTGCGCTTTCGCCGCGCTAGCCGCCCGGCAGATGTTCTTCAACTCGCAGCCACTGAGGCCCAGTCCCGCCAGTAGCAGCCAGTCATTCTGAAGCGCGTCAGATGCACGTCTGCACCGTCACCTGCGGCAACGCGGCAGTGATCGTTTCGGTAAATCCCTTCAACCCTTCCACCTGAAGTCCGTGGCTAAGCAGCGGGCGCGGAGAACCTGATGGCGGTGCGCGTGGGTCGTTGGTAGAACAGGGCGCGACGGCTGACCTGTTCCCAGACTCCGTGCCAAGCTTTCAGAGCAAGCTTCGAAAGGTGGTTCAACGGCTCGCTTTCAGCGGCATTTACCTCGGCACATCAAGTTGGAAATAATTTCCGGGCGTTGGTGGGGAGTTGGGGAGGGGAGTTGAAGCGGTTCGCCTTCGGCGACGACAATCGACCGCTGGAGCTGGGTGATGACATCAAGAGCA
>RFVF01000182.1 GCA_009922615.1 Pseudomonadota bacterium | reverse complement strand
TCGGGGGCGGCGGAGGCTGGAGAAATTGGCGTTGCGGGGCCGGAAATGGGTCGTGAGGCGGTAGAATTTGGGTCTGAGGTGCCGGAAATCGCTCGTGAGGCGTCAGAAATCGTGTCTGAGGCGGGTGACTTGGCACGTGAGTCACTGGAAATGGGCTGTGAGGCGGTAGAAATCGCCTCTGCGGAGCCAGAAACCGGTTGTGAGGCGGTGGGAATGGGGTCTGAGGCGGTAGAAATGGGCCGTGAGGCAGCCTCAGACGCCTTTTCTGCCGCCGCAATGGCCGTTCCGACCGGCGCATTGGGTTGGGCTGCGACCGCCGGGCCGGTTCCAGCCGCCGCCGGGGTGTTGCCTACCGGCGCGGATGGCTTGGCAGCGACCCCGGGAACGGTTTCAACCGTTACGGAGGACTGGCTGACGACCGCGCCGGGCTGGGGAGCAGGCGCGTTCCCGTCGGCAGGCTCCGTGCCGAGGAATTTGCGGAGGCGGTCAAGCATGCTGCGGGGGAGAAGGGCGGGGCCTCGGCTGGATGGTCGGACACGGTCGCATGGTGCGATTGCCTGGCTTTAATTTTCGGTGCGGCTGATCTTTCGGTCAAAGTCCACAATCTCCGCCAACGGGGTCAAGAACCATCTGCCGGCGGGCACGCGAACGACATCCCTTCACGCCCGAACGCGGCTTAGAGGCCCAACATGGATTGAGTTTCAGCGTGCTCTGGGTTGTTTCCGTTCGACCCCGTCAAAGCAAGCGCGGAAGTGGGTGAGGATGGGGGAGTCATCGCTGCGCCGCCAGACGAGCATCGTTTGGACGGGGGGCAATCCCGGCGGCAGGGCGCGAAACACCAAGCCCGGCCGATGCACCTCCGCCAGCGTCGCCACGGTCGGCGCGATGCCGAAGCCGGCGGAGATGAGCCAGAGTTTGGTCTGAATGTCGTTGGTGTATTGGGCCACGGTGGGTTTGGCTCCCGCGCGTTCGCAGGCGGCGAGGAAAGCATCGTAAAAGCCGTGCTGCATGCGCGGATGGCCGAGCACCAGCTCCTCGTTGTGAAAATCCGTCCAGCGGAGCGTGCGCTTCTTGGCCAGCCGATGGCCCGCCGGCAAGGCCAGCGCCTGCGCGGATTCGGCCACGAGCTTGGCCTCCAGCTCCGGGAAACCCACCGGGGGGCGAAGCAGGCCGGCATCCAGCTCGCCCGCCCGCAAACGCTCGATTTGCTCCGGCGTGGTGAGGTCGAAGAGGGAGAGCTGCACGCCGGGGAAACGGTGCCGGAAACCGCGCAGGATCCCGGCCAGCCAGGCGTTGGCATTGGGCGCGATCACGCCCAGCCGCAGCGTGCCGACGAGCCCCTGCTTGGCCTTTTTAGCCCGTTGCTCGGCTTGGCCGGCGGCGGCGAGCACCGCGCGCGCCTCATCGAGAAACACCCGGCCGGTGTGGGTGGTTTTCACCGAGCGGGTGGTGCGCTCGAAGAGGCTCACGCCGAGGTGGTTTTCCAGCGCCTTGATCTGCGCGCTCAACGCGGGCTGTGCCATGTGCAGGCGCTCGGCCGCGCGGCGGAAGTTCAGCTCCTCGGCCACGGCGGTGAATGAGCGAAGATGGCGCAGTTCCATGCGATTGATCGTAATTGCGTATCAATACTTGCGCAAACTTCTATTGGGCGGCCCGGCCGCGCGCCACCATGATTCATCAATCGGGAACGTCGGCCTGTGTGCGACGGGCCCGGCACATTCGCCCATGTGGATTGTCCGTCTCGCTCTGCGCCGCCCCTACACGTTCGTCGTGGGGGCGCTGGTGCTGTTGCTGCTCACGCCCTACGTGCTGCTGCGCACGCCCACGGATATTTTCCCGGCCATCAACATCCCGGTCATCAGCGTCATCTGGCAATACACCGGCTTGAGCGCCCTCGAGGTGGAGCAGCGGTTGAACTACATGCACGAACGCGCCCTCAGCGCCACCGTCAACGACATCGAGCACACCGAGTCCACCGCCTACAACGGCGTCGGCGTCATCAAGGTCTTCTTGCGCGAGGGGGCGTCCGTGGATGGCGGCGTCGCGCAGATCACGGCCATCGCGCAGACGATCATGCGCCAGATGCCGCCCGGCCAGACCCCGCCGCTCATCATCCGCTACAACGCCTCGACAGTGCCGATCCTGCAATATGCCTTCAGCAGCCGGAAACTGGGCGAGCAGGAGCTTTACGATCTCGCGCAAAACCACATCCGCATTGGCCTCTCCACCGAACAGGGCGTCTCGATGGGCGGACCCGCCTCGTCTCCGTGGATCTCGATCTCCCGGCGCTCCAGGCCAAGAACCTTTCTCCGCAGGATGTCGTCACCGCGATGAGCGCGCAGAACTTCATCTTCCCCAGTGGCACCGCCAAGATCGGCTCCACCGAATACGACATCACCCTCAACACCAGTCCGGCGGTGCTCGATGAACTCAACGACCTGCCGATCAAGACCGTGAACGGCGCCACCATCCGCGTCCGCGACGTGGCCCAGGTGCGCGACGGCTACGCGCCGCAGCAGAACATCGTGCGGCAGGACGGCGTGCGGGGCACGTTGCTCACCATGCTGCGCAGCGGTTCCGCTTCCACGCTGGATGTGATCGCCCGCGTGAAGGCTGCGCTGCCCCGCGTCCTTTCCGGGACGCCGCCCGAACTGCTGGTGAAGGAATTCGCCGACCAATCCATCTTCGTGCGTGCTGCCATCAGCGGGGTGGTGAAGGAGGCCGCCATCGCCGCCGCCCTCACCGCCTTGATGATCCTGGTCTTCATCGGCTCATGGCGCAGCACGGTCATCATCGCCTTGTCGATTCCGCTGTCCGTGCTCAGTTCACTCGCGGTCCTGAGCGCGCTCGGGGAAACGATCAACTTGATGACCCTCGGCGGCCTCGCACTCGCGGTAGGTATTCTTGTGGACGACGCGACCGTCGAGATCGAAAACGTCCACCGGCAGATGGCCTGCGGCAAACCGCTCGAGCAGGCCATCCTCGACGGCGCGCAGGAAATCGCCTTGCCCGCCTTCGTCTCCACGCTGTGCATCTGCATCGTGTTCGTGCCGATGTTCTTCCTCACCGGTGTGGCGCGGCACCTCTTCGTGCCGTTGGCCGAGGCCGTGGTGTTTGCGATGCTCGCAAGCTACCTGCTCTCGCGGACACTGATTCCGACGCTGGTAATGTGGTTCTATCGAAAGGTTTACCACCGCTTCGTGCGCGAGCATTTCCACGTTGGGGAAAGCGAAGAGGTTCCCAGCGGCACGATGTTCCGCCAGCGCGAAGTCCCGGCGCAGCGCCCGTTGCTGCTGCGGCCCTTCAGTGTGATGCAGCAATGGTTCGAGCGCGGCTTCTCCCGGTTTCGCGAAGGCTACCGCTACCTGCTGGCCGCCGTGCTCGCGCAACGGCTGACGTTCGCCGCGTTGTTCCTGCTCTTCCTTGCCGGCTCGTGGCTGCTGCTGCCGCAGCTCGGGCAGGATTTCTTTCCCTCCGTGGATGCCGGGCAGCTCCGCCTGCACCTGCGCGCCCGCAGCGGCACGCGCATCGAGGAAACCGCGCGGCTCGTGGATGAAATCGAAACTGTCATCCGCCGTGAAATCCCCGCCGCCGAACTCGCCGGCATCCTCGACAACATCGGCATCCCCACCTCCGGCATTGCTCTCAGCTACAGCAACAGCGGCCTCATCGGCGCGGGCGACGCGGACATCATGATCTCGCTCAAGCCCGGCCACGCCCCGACGCCGGAATACGCCCGCCGCCTGCGCGCGCGCCTCAACCGCGAGTTCCCCGGCACGATGTTTTATTTCCTGCCGGCCGACATCGTGAGCCAGACGCTGAACTTCGGCCTGCCCGCGCCGTTCGACGTGCAGATCGTCGGGCGCGACCAGGTGAAGAACCGCGAAATCGCCGCGCGGCTCGCCGAGAAAATCCGCCGCATCGACGGCGCGGTGGACGTGCGCGTGCAGCAGCCCGCTGACTTGCCGAAGCTGAACGTGACCATCGACCGGGCGAAGGCCGTGGAACTGGGCCTCGCCGAAAAAGACATCGCCAACTCCGTCCTGCTCAACCTCAGCGGCAGCGGCCAGGTGCAGCCCGGCTACTGGCTCAACCCACGCAACGGCATCCAATACCTCGTCAACGTTCGTGCGCCCGAGCATGCCATGGATTCCCTCTCGGCCTTGAACTCGATGCCCATCAGCGCCAGCGACCTGGGCAAGGGCAACGCGCAAATCCTCGCCAACCTCGCCACCTTCGACCGCACGAGCGGTCCGAGCGGTCGCGATCTCGGGGGCGTGCTGCGGGAAATCCAACCGCTCGTCAAGCAGGCCGAGCGGGAACTCCCGCGTGGCAGCTACATCATCATGCGTGGGCAGGCGCAAACCATGCAGTCCAGTTACCTGGGCCTGGGCATCGGATTGATTGTCGCCGTGGTGCTCATTTACCTGCTGCTGGTGGTGAACTTCCAGAGCTGGCTCGATCCCTTCATCATCATCACCGCGCTGCCGGCCGCGCTGGCCGGCGTGATCTGGGCGCTCTACCTGAGCTTCACCACGATGAGCGTGCCGGCGTTGATGGGCGCGATCATGAGCCTCGGCGTGGCCACCTCGAACTCCGTGCTCGTGGTCAGCTTCGCCCGCACCAGCCTCCGCAACGGCCTCGCGCCGTCCGAGGCCGCGCTTGAGGCGGGCACCACGCGGCTGCGCGCGGTGCTCATGACCGCGCTGGCGATGGTCATCGGCATGTTGCCGCTCTCACTGGGCTTGGGCGAAGGCGGCGAACAAAACGCGCCGCTGGGTCGCGCGGTGATTGGCGGACTCGTCTTCGCCACGTTTGCCACGCTCTTCTTCGTGCCCGTGGTGTTCAGCTTGTTGCACAAACGCCGGCAACCCAGCGCCACCTCGGAACATCCCGAACTGGAAATGCTCGCCGCAGTC
>RFVF01000181.1 GCA_009922615.1 Pseudomonadota bacterium | reverse complement strand
ACCAGCTTCTTGCACTCCTCGAAGCTGCCGACTTTCTCGATGTATTCAACGACCTCCGTGATGGCCTCAACGGCAACGTCCTCGTGATCCTGGTGGTTGAGGGCTGACGGCGTTGAGCAGCAAACACTCAGGCTGATGGCATAGAGAATCTCCCACGCCCGGTTCCATGCCAACCGGTCCCCTGTCTTCAGTTGTTCGATTTCCACGTCCACGCCACCACTCCGCTGCTAAAAGGCTGCTGAACGGTGGACAGCCTATCGGCTCCGACATTCCTGATGTGGAATGTTTGCTGGGATTTTTCCCGCCGGTTTCCCCCTCAAACCAGGCTCCCGATCACCGCTGTAAGAAATCGCTGAACCTTCTCGTTGATACAGCAACGACGATGAACGCTAACACGACAACCAGCAGCGAGCAGACCAACAGTGGAAAACTTCCCTGTAAGAAGTGGGTCGGCTTTCTCGCTGTTGTGGGTGTGATGCAGCAACCGACAACCGAAGCGAGCCAAGGCAATCAGCCAATCGCCCACTCGCTCCTGCCCGAACCGCAGATCATCGGTTTCAAGCTTTGCCCTGGGACCCTACCCGACACGCAATCCCAGGGTGCAGTTAAACAGCGAGCCGGCGTCGGGGATAGTGGACTCGTCCTCGGTGTGAAGTGCAGTGGAGCCACAACAAGAGAAAGTAAAAGTATGATCATCAAGATCAAAAACAACAGCAAGTCGGAGCAGGCCAAACTCACGCCCGAAGGCATTTATGCCGCAGTCGTGCACAAGGTCACGGAAAAGAACAATGCAGCGGCGGGGAAACCCAACGAGGTCGAAATTGAGTATGCGCTCACGGGCGTGTCCGATCCGATCAAGCGGACGTATCCGGCCGATGTGGATGGGCGCAGTCCGCTGAAGCGCGATGCCAAGACCCTTCGTGGTCACGGTTTCACCCATGACGAGGTGCTTCAGTCGTCCTTCAATCCTGAGGTCCTGACCGGCCTGCGTTGCCGGGTTGTCGTCGCCCACCGCGCTGATAGCGAAGTTGGTCCTGGCTCCTGAAGCCACCCCGGCCGTCGCCGCTGCGGCCATCTAATGCAACTGAGCACCTGCCGTCCGGACTGGCCGGGCGGCAGGGCTCGCCCTTTTCCCTCTTCGCCAAACTTCACCAGCCCAACAGCAAACCTCACGACCTCCAATGAGCAACAGCCGAAAATACCAACAGCTCAAGCGGAAGTGCCAGGCTCTGAAAGTCCAGTGCCCCATGCCTGTGTTGTTGGCGAAACTGGGCCTGGCGGCTTATGCGAAGCGATCCTGCCCATCCCCGTTCCGCACCGACCAAACTCCTTCCTGGGGGATCTTCCCGCATCAGGGAGGCTGGTATTTCAAGGATCACGCCACCGATGACTCCGGGGATGAATTGACGCTCGTTGCCCGGCTCAAAGGCTGGGATGAGCGTAGAGATTTCAAGCGCATCGTTGAGTTCTACGAGGAGACGGCGAAGAAGGAAAACCCCGCAGCCCCGTTGTTAGCAGTTCATCCGCCCCAGCCATCACCGGAGTCATCCAATCCACCAGACCTCAGCGGCTACTCAGCAGGCACCGACGAGCAGTTGATCAGATTATCGGTGTTACGCTCCATTTCGGTTCCGGCGTTAAGGCTGGCCACCGAGCGCGGGTTTCTGATGTTTGGCGTCCGGTTCAACAGCGAAGTCTTTGGACTCAAAGATCAGAGCGGACGATTGGCGGAAGTGAGGAGGCTGGATGGCCAACTGTTTCCTGCCTTCGGTTCGTTCCCCCAGCACAAAAGCCACACTGTTAAGGGTTCGTGCAAAGGCTGGCCGTTGGGGTTGGGTGAAGCAGCATCAGCTCCCAGCATTGTGTTGTTGGAAGGTTTGCCGGATTTCCTTGCCGCCTTCGATTTCATGCTGCGGGAAGGGAAGGCTAACACGGTGGCTCCGGTCACCATGCTTGCGGCCTCAGCCAGCATCGAGGAAGGCGCATTGTCGCATTTCCACAACAAACGGGTCCGGATGTTTCCTCACTACGACCCGGCTGGTCTCAATGCAGCCCAAAAGTGGACCGAGCAGTTGACGGGGATTGCAGCCAACATCGACTACTTCCAATTCAGCGATTTTCCCGCAGTAAAGGATCTCGCCGACCTCAACGCTGCTCTCAACGCCGTCCCCCCAACCGCGACCATCAACGAATCAGTTCTCCCATGAGTGCCATCACCAACCAACTGCCACAACTCCAACCTCCCTGTGCCGCTCCAGCCACCAACCAAGCTGCCGTCATAAACACCGATCCTACCGCGAGAGGCTTGTTCGATCTGCATCCCGCCGTTGAAGCTCCCGAAAATGAGCTGCTGTGTAATCGTTTTCTCTCCCGCCATGGTTCGATGTTGATTGTGGGCAATACCGGCATTGGCAAGAGCAGCCTGGTGATGCAGATGATGATCCGGTGGGCGTTGGGTGAAGGGTGTTTTGGAATCAACCCTGCCCGTCCGTTGAAATCGCTGTTGGTCCAGGGCGAGAACGACGAGCAAGACCTGGCGGAGATGCGGGATGGGGTTGTAGGGTCGTTGGGCTTAACGACCGAGCAGCGGGCCACAGTCAACGGCTCAGTTGTCGTCTGTCATGAGGTTGAACGTTCGAGCGAGGAATTTGTCGATGAAGTGCTGGAGCGTTTAATCGTCATCCACCAGCCGGATTTGGTCTGGATCGATCCGGTGTTCCAATATCTGGGCGGGGACTCCAACCAGCAGGAAGATGTCAGCGAGTTTAGAGCTCGTAATGGTCCAGCCAACAGCAACCCCAACCTCCGGGCCTACGATGCTGCCGGCTCCGCTGAGTTTGGCAACTGGCCGAGGGCGATGTTGTCGCTGCAATCCACCAACGACCGCTCCATCTACAAACTGGTTGCTGCCAAGCGGGGTGGTAGGTTGGGCTGGAGGATGGCGGATGGGACAACCCCTAGTTTCACCAAACTGCTCACCCACTCCCATCAGCCCGGTGTCATCTACTGGCAGGAGGCTGAGATGGCCGCTAATCCTCCCAATCCTGCCCAGCCAGCCAATCAGCCACCCATCAACGCCGCCGATCAACAGCAGCAGCCACCGGTCAACATCCCCAACAATGGCCTTAACGACATCGACCGGGCTGTGCTGGCTGCTGTCCCTATGAACGGCTCGGTGGAGAAGAAGGTTTTGATCACACAGGTTAATCGGTTGAGCTGCATCGGGGAGAACGCTATCGGCAAAGCCCTCAAACGCCTGATTCCTGGGCGGTTGGAGGAAGTTAAGGTTCCTCGTCCCAAAACCCGACAGGCCGTCCATCTGCGCAGAGTTCAGCCCCAGCCCCAGCAACCTCAGCAGCCGGCCAATCCTCCCGATCAGCTGTGCCAACCGGGGTGATGATGTTTATGATAGATGTTTATAGCGGGGAAGACTATAGACATCCATCAACATCACCACCGGATGTTGTTTATAGATGATATTCACACCCACCCCTTTAGGGGTGTGAACATCTATGAACATCGTGAACAACAGGAAGATCGTTAGCATCAGCATCATTGCTTGGCGGTTGCAAACTCCCCGCCATCAACATCTATCCCCAACAGCACCAATCCGATCTCTGGCCTGTCCACCGCCACCACCGATTCAGCCCCAACCAGCAGTGCCAAATGCCAGCGGAGAGTTTTGGGTCAAAAACCCCAGGCAGTCAGAGTCAGGTGTCACAACTCTTTGAGAGTCCGACACTGGCACTACTGCCTATGATTGGACAGGGGTGTCAGGATAACAGTCAGGGTTGTGACACATGCCTGGTTGGGAGAAACGATCGCCTTGGAATTGCCTGTCTGTTGGCTGTGAACCGCTCCAAACCAACCTTCCCAGTTTCGATTGGCTGACTGTTCGTTCCGATCTCCACATATCCCAAAAGCTACAACGACCAGCAAGCACGCTACACCGTTACCAGAGTTTGTGAGGAGTAACTGGTAGACGGGGATGACAGGTGCAGCAGACGAGCGAGCAATCAGTGACCCCGCAAAACCTCAATAAAAAGCCGATAGGGCTGATAGGGTTGATGGTTCTTAAATTTTGTAATCATCTCTCTCTCTTCATATATTCCACCAACCATCAGCTTTTCAGCCCTATCAGCTCTTTGTTGGTCATTGTCATCGCTCGCACGGTTGGGTCGTCGTCATTCCCTGCACCATTGACTATAATACCAACCTGTTCAAGGAACCTAATCGGCATTGCAGTTGCTTTATTACAACAATGTGAGATAATCGTTTTATCAACCAAAGAACAATCAAGCAGCCTCGTTCATCATTTATGACTTCGATACCACAGCAATCCAGGCAGAAAGAGCGGTTGGGGACCATCGGGAGCCATCCAACCACGAATCGAATGGTGTTTGCGGGCCAGATTGACGAGCAATCCGGACAACACAAGTCGTTGAATTGGAACGGTCCAATGCAAACAACATCGCTCCGTTTCCTTCATCGTGAGGGTGTCGGAACTCTGTAAGTTGCTGTTATTGTGTTGGTTACAAAATAGGCTTCCAACAATAAGGCCAAAAACATCGACTTGCCCACCCCCCGCTATTTCTGCATACGACTGGTTCGACGCAAGGATGGGTAAAATGGCGGGTTGGGAGGTGGGGTTCGTTCGTTCAATCATCAATCAGCCCGTTATCGTTCGCTATGGGGCCACTGTTGAACCGTTGCCCCCAAACCCTGCCAAGATGCATCCAGCCACTCCGATCGATCCTGCGTGATTGTAGGAGCAAATTGTAGTTAAGGTGAACGGTTTCTATAACAGAGTGCTCAAACTAGCGTTTAAGCTCACTTTTAGCCCAGTCGATTGATGGGCTGATGTCAACCGAACTTGCAATAACTTCTCCTGCAAACATACTCCACCGGGCTCTTCACCTTATTACTCACTTTTCTAAGTGAACTGTGGT
>RFVF01000019.1 GCA_009922615.1 Pseudomonadota bacterium | reverse complement strand
ATTCGTCGCGCACCATCGCCGGCTCGGTGACGAGGCTGAAGGGACTTTCCAAATCCTGGAAGCGCAGCGGGCGGTCGAACTTGAACTCCATCTCCATCCGGTCGAGCAGGTGGAACACGGCGAGGTCGTGTTTCTGGAAGCGCAGGTGTTGCAGGCAGCCCAGCAGCGGCTCCAGCTCGCAGAAGAAGTCGGAGAACACGATGACCAGCGCGCGGCGGCGGATTTTCTCGGCGAGGTCGTGGAGCGCGCGGAGGATGGTGGTGGGGCCGTGTGGTTCGAGGCTTTCGAGGGCGTTGAGGATTTCCTGAAGGTGTGCGGGGTTGCGGCGCGGCGGGAGTTCGGGCGTGGCGTTCTCGCCCACGCAGTAGAGGCCGGCGGCGTCGCCTTGCTGGACGGCCAGGTAGGCGAGCGTGCCGGCGAGCTGGCGGGCGAAGGCGAACTTGCTCGGGCCGGACTTGCCGGCGAAGGCCATTGAGGCGCTGGCGTCGAGAATGAGGCAGCAGCGGAGGTTTGTATCCGCCTCGAACTCCTTCATGTAGTAGCGGTCGGTGCGGCCCAGCACGCGCCAGTCCAATCGGCGCAGGTCATCACCCGGCACATAGCTGCGATACTCGGCGAACTCGACGCTGGAGCCGCGATGCGGGCTCTTGTGATGGCCCGAGATGCTGCCTTCCATCGCGAAGCGCGACACCAACGGCAGGTGCGCGAGCTGCGCGAGCACGGCGGGGTCGAGGAAGGAATGGACTGGGGAATCCGGGGCGTTCATCGCGGCAAGTTGGCGGCGGGTGTTGTCGTGCGGTCAGAGTCGGGGCGAGCCGGGGGCAGCGTCAAGCTTCGGCACGGGTTGCAGGGGATCGGAAGGCGGAAAAATTCTGTGTTAATCCGACAATGGCTGTGGTTTAACTGCGGCCTCTGACTTGACCAGATCATGAAATCGCTGCTCCGCCGTTACTGCATCTTAATTGCGCTGCTCACCTACTGGCTGCCGCAAACCCATGCCCAGGTCGCGCCGCAGCGCGTCCAACAGATCGAGGTGCGCCATGTCGGCCCCGCCGCCACGAGCGATGAGCTGATCCGCGCCAACATCCGCATCAAAGTGGGCGATCCGCTGGTCAAGACGAGTGTGGATGACGACGTGCGGAACCTCTACAACACGGGTTATTTCTACAACATCCGCGTGGCCGAGGAGCGGGTGGAGGGCGGGGTGAAGCTGGTTTACGTGGTGCAGGGCAAGCCGCTGTTGACCGACATCAAATTCACCGGCAACACCAAGTTCAGCGTCAGCAAGCTGCAGAAGGAACTCACTTCGAAAGTCGGCCAGCCGCTGGACGAGCGGAAACTGTTCACCGACGCGCAGAAGATCCAGACGCGTTACCAAAAGGCCGGCTACCAGCGGACCAAGGTGGAATACAAGTTGAGCATCAACGAAAACGCCGGGCGCGGCACGGCGACGTTCGAGGTGACGGAAGCGCCGAAGGTGAAGGTGGTGGACATCGCGTTTGTGGGGGCAGCGGCGTTTGATGAAAAGAAGCTGGCGAAGCAGTTGAAGACCAAGAAGCACTGGATGTTTTCCTGGCTCACCGGCACGGACAAGTTCAAGGACGACCAGTTCGACGAGGACAAGGAGAAGCTCGCCGAGTTCTACCGCAACGAAGGCTATCTCGACTTCGAGATCAAGGACGTGCAGTTCGATTATCCCAAGCCCGACCGCTTGGTGATCCGGTTTGTGGTCTTCGAAGGCAAGCAATACAAGGTCGGAGCCGTGGCGGTGAAGGGCAACAATCTGTTCCCCTCCGCCGACATTGAAAAGGGCATCAAGATGAAGTCGGGCCAAACCTTCACGCCCGAAGGCCAGCGCAAGGATGTCGAGACCATCCGCGATTTCTACGGCTCGAAGGGCTACATCGACTCACGCGTCAACGCCGTCCGCACGCCCAACACCGACACCGGGAACATGGACGTCACCTACCAGGTGGATGAGAAGGACAAGTCGTTCGTCGAAAAAATCGAGATTAAGGGCAACGTCAAGACGAAGGACAAAGTGATCCGTCGCGAACTCGCCATCTCACCCGGCGAAACCTTCGACATGGTGCGGGTCAAACTTTCAAAGCAGCGCTTGGAGAACCTGAATTACTTCGAGAAGGTGGACACGCAGCCGGAACCGACCGATGTGCCCAACCGCAAGAACCTCGTCGTCGGCGTCGAGGAAAAGAACACCGGCAACATGTCCATCGGCGCGGGCTTCAGCTCGGTGGAAAGCGTCGTGGGTTTTGTCGAGATCAGTCAGGGCAACTTCGACATGTTCAAACCGCCTTACTTCACCGGCGGCGGCCAGAAGATGCGGTTGCGCGCCAGCTATGGCTCGCGGCGGAAGGATTACCTCCTAAGCTTCGTCGAGCCGTGGTTCCTCGACCGTAAGCTCGCCTTCGGAGTGGACCTCTACCACCGCAGCACCAGTTTCCAAAGCTCGCTTTACGACGAAGTGCAGACCGGTGCCCGCCTTAGCTTGGAACGGGCGCTGTGGAGCGATTTCGTGCGCGGCAACGTGAGCTACACGATTGAAAACGTGGGTATCACTCGCGTGGACCCGGCGGCCTCTCCTGAACTCAAGGCCGAGTCCGGAACCCGGTTGGTCTCCAAAGCCGGCGCGGGCCTAGTCTATGACGCGCGCCGCGGCGGCCTCGTTCCCACCGGCGGCCAGCGCGTGGAATTGATCACAGAGGTGGCTGGCGGCCCCTTCGGCGGTGAGTCGGACTTCTACAAGCTCGAACTGCGCGGCTCGCAATATCTCCCTGGTTTCTGGGAGGGCCAGAACTGGGAGATCATCGGCCGCATGGGCTCCGTCCAGGCCTACAACGGCGATCACGTCACGCTGTTCAACCGCTACTTCCTCGGTGGCCCGCGCACCTTGCGCGGCTTCAAGTATGCGCACGTTTCACCCGCCGACTCGCTCAACGAACCATTCGGCGGCAACACCTACTGGCTTGGCTCGGTGGAATACAACATCCCCATCATCGACCGGCTGCGTTTCGCGCTGTTCTACGACATTGGCAATGTTTACAGCAGCTCGTTCAGCATCAATCCCAACTCCTCCCGCGGCGAACGCATCTATCAGGACAACGTTGGCGCGGGCTTCCGCATCAACATCCCGAACCTCGGGCCGTTGCGGCTTGATTATGGCATCCCTCTCAATGCGGACAGCCATCAAAACAAGAGCGGCCGCTTCAACTTCGACGTGGGCTTTACCCGCGATTTCTAACCGGTCCTGATTTCGGCGGCGGGCGTTCTCCGCCGCCGACCTGATTTTTCACCCCACAAACTGATTTGAATCTCCGATGAAACTGTTGACCTCCTTTCTTTTGGCCGTTCTCACCTTCACCTTCAGCGCGCAGGCCGCCGACAGGCCGGCCGGCACCGGCAACATCGCCGTGGTGGATTTGAAGAAAGTCTTCGATGGCTACTGGAAAACCAAACAGGCCGACCTCAACCTCAAGGACGAGGCTGGCAAGCTCGACAAGACCCGCAAGGACATGATCGAGGACCACAAGAAAGCCGGCGAGGACTATAAGAAATACCTCGATGGCTCCACGGATTCCGCCGTCTCCCCCGAAGAGCGGGAGAAGCGCAAGAAAACGGCGGAAGCCAAACTGCAGGAGATGCGCCAGATCGAGGAAAGCATCGGCCAGTTCGACCGCAGCGCCCGCACCCAGCTCGGCGAGAAACAGCGCAACATGCGCGACAAGATTGTCACGGAGATTCGCGAGGTCGTGAACAAGAAGGCCCGGACTGCGGGCTATACCGCCGTGCTGGACAGTGCGGCCGAGAGCGCCGTCGGGACGCCCATCCTCCTGTTCAACGCCAGTCTCCCGGACCTGACGGAAGAAATCCTGACCCAGCTCAACGCCACTGCCCCTGCCGGGGCGTTGACCTCGCCCGCCCCCGCCAACCCGAAGTGAATCGGCTCTGCGGTGCAGTTGCTACGGGTGCCGTGGCGGCGGATTCGTTTGACGGTGCCTTGCCCTTTCCCCAGCATGGCAACGCATCGATGTGCTGCGTATGAGCCGTCCGGTCATCAAGCAATCTACTGAGGCGAAAGCTCCCAAACGCGTGGGGCCCGTGCTCGGTGCGCTGGGCTTTCTCTCCCGGCGAACGCCCTACTTCCGCGGCAAATGGCGCGTGACCGGCTTCATCTTCGAGCGCTGGCTGCTCCGTTCGCGCCGACAGCAGGTCATCAAGCTTGCCAAAGGCATGCGCATCAATTGCAAGCTCTGGGACGAGGTGCAAAATGCTATCTGGTGGAACGGAGCCAACTACGAGCGCAAGGAATCCAAGTTCATCCGCCGTTACCTCAAGCCCGGCATGGTCTTCTTCGATGTCGGGTCCAATGTCGGTTATTACACCCTGCTGGCGGCCCCCATCGTCGGTCAGCACGGCAAGGTCCACGCCTTTGAACCGGTCTCCGAGCAGCACGCTGACCTGCGCGCCAACGTCGAGCGCAACCGGCTCCAGAACGTCGTTCCTGAGCGCCTCATCATCACCGACCGCGCGGGCACCATGGAGATTAACCTCGGTTCCGAAGACAACGCCGGCACCGCGTCCGTCAACATGGTCTATCGCGAAAACCGGGCCACCGAACGCGTGGACTCCACCACGCTGGACCATTATCTCAAGGGCCGCGAGGTTAGGCAGCTCGATGTATTGAAGATCGATGTCGAGGGTCATGAGCCACAGGTTTTGCGCGGCATGACCGAGACCCTCCGGACGTTGCGTCCCCTCCTGCTCGTCGAAGTGCGCGGCGAGATGCTGGAAGAAGTGGGTTCCAGTCGGGAGCAGTTGTTTGCCCAGATCGCCGCCCACGGCTACGTGCCCTACGCCCTCACGCGCGGCGGTTGGCCCAAACCCATGGCCATCCCCGCTGATGGCAATCTGATTGTCTTCAGCTCCGATCACAAACTGCACGAAAAGCACCGCCCGTTCGCCCGGTTGCGGCGGCGCAAGAAGGCCGACTAGGCGACACCGGCGACCTGGTTTCGCGCGGGGAAAACGTTGATTCAAGGGCGCTGCCTGAACTTGCCCAGCGGCCCGATCCGCTTCACTCTCCCGGCGATGTCCTTCGCCCAGCGCCTGAAAATCGAAGCCGAAGATACCCTTCGCTACCACGACACCGTGCGCGGCGTGCTCTGCGAAGTGGAACTGCTGAAGGACAAGGCCCCGTCCGCCTCGGACCCACAGGCCATCGCTCGCAGCATCGTGAGGCTCTGCTCCGCCGCGCGCTTGGCGGCCAGCCGGGATCAGCTCCTCAAGGTCGAGGCTCGCATCGCCGAACGTATTCAGTTGCTCGGCAATCGCCCGGTGGACTTCACCGAGTTCGAGCCGGCCTCGATGAAGAAGCGGAACATCGACTACTTTGTCCCGCTCAAGCCCTACGTTAGCGAGCGCGAGAAAGGCGTGTGCTACATCGCCTTCGAGCATCGGTGGGCGCGCTTCGTCCACCATTACCGCGACAAGCTCGAGGCCTTCGCCAAGCGCTACCTGCTGATCGTCCACCCCGTCTGGGCCACGCCGCACGGACTCATCAACTACTACCTCCCCAGCATCTGGCCCGGCAATGACCCCGTCTTCGCCTGCGTCAGCGACCCGCACGACCTCGACACCCTCCCGCGCCAGTCCCCGCGCCACGTGGTCATCCCGCGTTACTGTTCGCATTGGGTGAACCCGGCGGTCTATCCACAGGTGCCCTTCGAGAAGAAGGACATCGACATCGTGATGCTGGCGAACTTCGGGAAATACAAACGCCACTTCGCCTTGTTCAAGGCGTTGCGTGACATGCCCCGCAGCGTGAAGGTCGTCTGCATCGGCCAGCACAATGACAAGCGCACGCGCGAAGTCCTCCTCGCGGAGGCCGCCGCCTATGGCGTGGCCGACCGCTTCGAGCTGAAGGAGAACGCCCCTGACGACGTGGTCTTCGACTGCATGGCCCGCGCGAAGGTGAACCTCATCCTGTCCAAGCGCGAAGGCTCCTGCATCGCCATCGTCGAGGCCATGTTCGCCAACACGCCCTCGGGCATGATCAAGGACGCCGAGGTCGGCTCACGCGTTTTCATCAACGAGCACACCGGGCGCTTCCTCACCGACGACAACCTGGGCGCGCAGCTCATGGACTTCATCGCCAACGCCGGGAAGTATTCCCCCCGGAAGTGGATGATGGAACAGAAGCATGATTGCCACGGCAGCAGCGCCGTGATGAACGAGGTCATCAAACAGGAGATGCTCAAGCGTGGCCAGGCGTGGACCACCGACCTCTGCCCCCTCCACTGGCGACCCGACCCGCAAGTCCTCCGCCCCGAAGACCGCGCGCTGATGCAGGCGACATACGACGACATCCGGAACAACGTGGGCATCGAAATCGAGTTGCCGAGGAAATAGCATTCGAATGAGCATCTGCTGGCTGGAGCACACTTTCTTCGTGTCCATCCGTGTCCATTCGTGGTTTCCTTTCCGCGTTTTCAAACCATGTCCGACTTGCTCAAAGACGCCGCCAAGCGCGGCTTAAAGAAGGCCGCGCGCTGGGCCAGCACCGGCAAGAACCTCCCGCGCCTCAAAGGCATGCAGGCCTGGTGGCAGCGCCACGTCGGTGACCAGAATGAGGTCAACGCCCTGCGTGAGCAATATGCGTCGCTCATCCACACGCCGGACAAACGCAAGCTCCTCGCCAACCACGAGCGCAAGATTCACTCGCAGTTCGGCGAGGACGGCCTGTTGCTTCACTTCTTTTCCCAGATCGGCGCGCCGAACAAGACCTTCATCGAGTTCGGTATCGAGGACGGCACCGAGTGCAACGCCGCGAACCTTGCGCTGCACTTTGGCTGGGGCGGGCTGCTCATGGACGGCAGCGATTCGCTCGCGGATCGCGCGCGGACCTTCTACCACCGCCGCCACGGCATCGCGCCGCAGCATGTCCAGATTCGCACCAACTTCATCACGAAGGAGAACGTCAATGACCTCTTCGCCCAATACGGCTTCAAGGGCGAGCTGGACATGCTCTCGATCGACATTGACGGCGTGGACTACTGGATTTGGGACGCGGTCACGGTCGTCTCGCCGCGCCTGCTCATCATCGAGTTCAACGCCAGCTTCGGCCCCACGCGCAGCGTGACGGTGCCCTACGAGCCGTCCTTCGAGCGTTACGCGCACCACGAGAGCGGCTGGTATCACGGCGCGTCGCTTGCTGCCTTCACCAAGCTCGCGGCAAAGAAGGGCTACTTTCTGGCCGGCTGTGACACCTCGGGCGCGAACGCCATCTTCATCCGCCGCGACCTGGGCCAGGGCAAGGTCGCCGAGTTCACGCCGGAGGAAGCGTTTTACCCCTGCGCCCCGCGGATGCGCGAGGCCTCGCTCGACGAGCAGTGGGAGCGGGTGAAGCATCTGCCGCTGATTGAGATTTGAGCCATGCCTTCCTTGCTTTCCACCTTTGAGTTCATCCGCGACCGCCGTCGCATCCTGCGGCTGCCGCACGCCAAGCCGAGCGCCAAGGCGATCTATCACGCGTGGCTCCAGCTTCGCCGCTATCCGAAGGCGAACCGGGACAAACCGCTGACCATCGAGCTCGGCGAGACCGTCATCCACGCGCAGAACTGGCTGGAGCTGGACTTCCTGTTCAACGAGGTCTTCGTCGGCAACGAATACTACGTGAAGCTCCCGCGCCGCGACCCCTTCATCATTGATTGCGGCGCGAACATCGGCTGCACGACGCTCTACTTCAAGCTGCATTACCCGGACGCGCGCATCCTCGCCTTCGAGCCGAACCCGTATTGCTTCGAGATGCTCAAGAAGAACGTCGAAGCGAACGGCTTGAAGCACGTCGCGCTTGTCCAAGCTGCCTGCGCCAGCGCACCGGGCACGACGACCTTCCACGTCAATCCCACCTTCTCCCCGTTGAGCAGCGCCATCGGCAACCGCGACGAGAAGCAGAAGACCGTGCCCATCGAGGTGCGGCTTGTGAAGCTTTCGGACTCGATCACCGAGAACGTGGACCTGCTCAAGCTGGACATCGAAGGTGGCGAGTGGGACGTGTTCGCCGACTTGGTGGCGAGCGGCAAACTCGCGCGCATCGACCGCATGGCCATCGAGTATCACCACCGCTTCGGCACCACCGAGGTCAAGATGAGCCGTTTCCTGAAAATTCTCGAGGACGCCGGCTACACCTACTCGGTGGGCGTGGACATCAAGGCCGAGCGCCGCTTCATGGGCGTGTTCCAGGACGTGATGATTTACGCGGTGAAGCTGGGGATGGAGGAGAAGGCACACTAACGCCGCTGCTGCCCGCTCGGTCCATCCCCAGAACTCTCACCGCCGAATTCCAGTCAACAGATCGGGCCGATCAGCGACCGATTTTTGGACCCAGTCGGCAATTCGATTTTGTGAATCAGCCGCCACGGACTCGTTGTAGTTCCGCGCTGAAGCCAGACCATGCAGGTTCAACGAGGTGCGCAGCGAGGCGCTTCCCTTGATAATCCTGATGCCCCGGCATTTCACGAAGAACACTGTTTCGGTGGTAGTAGTGCCGAACTTAATTAAGGGAATCCAAGCCGTCCACGGGCGCGAACTCGCCTCGGCATAGTGGAGCTGCATGGCACTACGCCCCGGTAGCTCTATGATCCTCCACCCCCCTCTCGATCCGGCCGCATCGTCTGGTGTCAGCTCCACTCCACCAGCTGACATCGCTGCCCCGATGGTGCATTCGGTATCTCTGCTGGACCGGTAGAGACTCCAGTCAAGCACCCCTACCTCACGCAAGGCCAACAAGACCGCGGCACCTGCCATCAGGCAGATAACGCGTCTTAGCGTGAGCGCCCTGCTCAAGTTGACGAGGCGATCCCTCATCCGTTTACAGCGTCCAGCCCGGCCGGTAGTCGCGCTTCACGAGCTTGGCCACGTCCATGTTCTTGGCTTTCATGCCGGGGCCGTCCCAATCGAGCTTCTTGCCCGTGCCCACGCGCACAGCGATGCAGCCCAGCAGGATGATCTCCGTGAGATACGCCGCGATGGCGAAGTTCGAGTAGGGCGTCGTGCCGCCCTTGCAGGCGTCCACCCATTCCTTGTAGTGGCCGCCGACGCACCGGGTGAAGTTCTCGGGGATTGTCTTCACGGCTTCGTGATCCTTCTGGTGCTTCATCTCCTTTTCATCGTTGAAGCGCATGTAGAACGTGGAGCCGTAGTCGTCCGCGGAGTAGAGGCGGCCCTTGGTGCCGACGACCAGGCAACCACTGGTGGGCAGGGAAGCGGGCTTCGGATTGCCGTTCTTGTCCTTCTGCCCGGCGGACAGGGCGATGACGTCGCTCACGATGTCGTCGTGTGGGCGCATCGGTTTCACGTCCGGGTCATTGGGCTTGCCGTCATACCACCAGAATTTCAGCGGCGGCAGGCCGTCACGTTCCGGGAACTCGAAGCGGATGCGCGAAGCCTTCGCGTAGGTCTCGGGATGCGTGTCGGAAACCGCCTCAGCCTCGATGGCCGTCGGATAACCGAGCTTGAGCGCGCGGAAGGGCATGTTGACCGTGTGGCATGCCATGTCGCCGAGCGCGCCGGTGCCGAAGTCCTTCCAGCCGCGCCAGGCGAAGGGATGATAGCCCTTGTTGTAAGGGCGGAACGGCGCGGGGCCGAGCCAGAGATCCCAGTCCAGATTGCCGGGCACGGGCTCTTCGCCCATCGGGCGGTCAATGCCCTGCGGCCAAATCGGGCGATTGCTCCACACGTGCAACTCGGTGGGCTTGCCGATGATGCCGGCTTGAATGACTTCCACCGCGCGACGCAGGCCGTCGCCGGCGCTGCCCTGGTTGCCCATCTGCGTGACGACTTTCATCTCCGCCGCGAGCAAGCGCA
This sequence comes from Pseudomonadota bacterium, assembly GCA_009922615.1. Classification (GTDB taxonomy): domain Bacteria; phylum Verrucomicrobiota; class Verrucomicrobiia; order Limisphaerales; family SXTU01; genus SXTU01. The sequence goes on along the minus strand of RFVF01000019.1, from coordinate 60,977 downwards.
GGTGCCGCGCCTCGGCCACCGAGTGCGTGAGCGGCTTTTGCACGTAGGCGTGCTTGCCCATTTTCATTGCCAGGCTCGCGGCCGGCGCGTGAACGTGGTCGGGCGTGGAGACGATGACGGCGTCGAAGCTCTTGCCGATCTGCTCATACATCTTGCGGTAATCACGGAAGCCTTTGGCTTGCGGATATTTTTCGAGCCGTTTGCCCAGCGTGTTGCTGTCCACATCGCAGAGCGCGACGATGTTTGCGCCGCCCTTGGCACACTCGTCCGTGTCGCTCGCGCCTTTGCCGCCCGCGCCGACGACGGCGACATCGACCTTGTTGTTGAGGTTCTGCCCGCGCAGCAGCGGCGGAGCGCTGGCAGCCGCGATGGCGGCGGCCATCATCGAACGGTTGAGGAAACTGCGCCGTGTCACGGGAGCAGCGGAGGATGACAGGGGAAGAAAATATGTTTTGGACATGGCGAATGGCTAACCGCCCGCCATCGCGACGACAAGCAGTTTTTCCAGCACTGCGTTGAAATTATTTGAATTCACCGTGACGCGCCGCGGCCGGTGAATTACACACGCTCCATGCTCGCCCGCCACTGCTCCCGCCGCCGCGCGCTCCGACTCGCCGGCCTCAGCGCCGCTGCGCCGTTCCTCCTCCCGGCCGCCGACAGGCCGGCTCCTTTCCACGGCGTTCTCAGCGGCGAACCAACCGCCGAAAAAGTCGCCGCCCGCGTGCTTGCCGATGGCGGCAACTTCGTGGATGCGCTCGTCGCCGGCGCGCTCGCCGGTGCCGTCGCTGCGCCGCACCAGACCGGCATCGGCGGTTACGGTGCGTCCATTATCCTCGCTCGTGCGGACGGGAAACGCGTCGTCTGCATCGATGCCAACTCCGCCGCCCCCGCCGCCGCGCGACCCGACATGTTCAAGCCCGACGCGAAGGGCACCGTCCCGGGCCGCGTGAACGAGACTGGCTGGCTCGCCGCCGGCGTGCCGGGCATTCTCGCCGGCCTCCAACTCGCGCTCGACCGCCACGGCACGCGCTCCTTTCGTGAGCTGGTTGCGCCCGCCATTCAGGTCGCGCGCGACGGCTTCAAAGTCTCCGACGGCATGGCCAAAACCTTCGCGAGCTTCGCGTCGCTGGCGAAATCCCACGAAGGCGGCCGCAAACTCTTCTTCAAGGACGGTGTCCCGCTGGCCGCTGGCGACACCTACCGCAACCTCGAAGTTGCCGCATTGTTGGAAACGCTGGCGCAGCGCAACTCGGTGGACTCCTTCTACCGCGGCGACCTCGCACAACGCATCGCCGAGTCGTTCCAGAAATACGGCGGCCTCGTCACCGCGAAGGACCTCGCCTCGTATCAGGCGCGCGAAGTCGAGCCGCTGCGGATGGAATGGAACGGCATCGACCTCCGCACTGCGCCGCTCACCGCCGGTGGGCTGACCACCTTCCAGGCCCTCACCACGCTGCGCGAACTTGATTGGGGTCGTGCCGGTGATTTGAAACCGCCGTCCATCTCTGCCATCCACGCGCGCCTCGAAGCCCTCCGGCTCGCGTGGGCCGACCGTCTCGCGCTCCTCGGCGACCCGCAGCACGCGGACATTCCCGTAGCGAAACTGCTCTCCGCCGACTACGCCAAGGAGTCCGCCGCGAAAGTCCGCCACGCCGTGCAGGCAGGCAAAGTCCTCGCGCACGCCGCCACGTCGCGCGACCACACCGGCACCATCAATCTGAGCGTTGCGGACAAGGCCGGCAACCTCGCGGCCATCACGCTCACCCATGGCAACAGCTTTGGCGCGCGTGTGACCGTGGACGGCCTCGGCCTCACGCTCGGCCACGGCATGTCGCGCTTCGACCCACATCCCGGCCACCCGAACTGCCCCGGCCCCGACAAGCGCCCGTTGCACAACATGGTGCCCACGCTCCTGTTGCGCGACGGCCGGCCCGTGCTCGCCATCGGCGGGCGCGGCGGGCGGAAGATTCCCAACGCGCTCTTCGAGGTGCTCACGCGTCACGTTGGTTTGGGCGAGTCGTTGGAAGCCGCCCTTGCCGCGCCGCGCCCGCACACGGAAGGCAACTTGCACTTGGAACTCGAAGCCAAGTGGCCCGCTGCCGAAGCCGAGGCACTCGCGAAACTCGGCTATAAAGTCACGACTGCTGGCAGCGCCACCTTGAGCGCCGCCGCCTTCAATCCGCAAACCGGCGAAGCCCGCGCCGCCATGCGATGAACGCCGGTGCGCAACACCGCACTCCTTCTCCCTTCGCGGAGCGAGGGGAGAAGGTGGCCGCAGGCCGGATGAGGGGTGCGGCCCATTGCGCCGACGCCCAGCACCCCTCACCCCGGCCCTCTCCCCTCCTCCGAGGAAGGGAGAGGGAGCCAGCGGAGAGCAGCCCATGCCTTTACCACTCCACGGGCTTGGCCTGGCCGGCCTTCACTCCTTCCAGAAGAGGGATTCCTGCGGGGCTTGATACTTGATGGCGAGGTGGGGCGTGGCGAGGCGCTGGCCGTCGGCCCCACGGCTTTGCAGCGCGGCGGCGAGGATGCCGCTGGTCAAGAGCGTGCGCTCGATGGGATACGGGGCCTTGCCGGTCAGGAACAGTTGCTCCGCCTTTGACATCAAGGCGGCGGAATAGACGACGTTCGGGTTGGGCGGCAGGTGGAAGAGGGTGGAGAGCGGCTCGGCCTGCCCCCGCAGCCGCGCGGCGAAGGTGAAGTCGCCGACGAGGCCGTTGAGGAGGAACATCGTGGCCCGGAGGCCGTCCGCATACTCGATGCGGTAGGCGACCGGCTCCTTGACCCAGGTGCGCATCTGCGCGGGCGTGGGGTAACGGTGGCTGCCGTTGGGCGGCTGCGCCAGAGTGTGGCTGCGCGCGAGGCAGGCGGCGAAGAGTGTGGGGTCCCAGCCGCCGGCGGCCCAGGAATTCTTCTCCATCGCCGCCCAGACGGCGTCGCCCCGCAGGGCCTGGACGGCTTGCACGCCGGTCTCCCCGCCGCGTCGGCGCTCGGCCATGCACTGGATGACTTCGAGGGCGTGGAAGTCGTAGCTGTCCACGCCGCCCATGGCCACGCACATGGCCTCCTGCACGTCGGCCCCGGCGGGCATCTCCACGGCGGGCATCCGCCAGGTGTTCGGCAGGGAGGAACCGGCGAGGAGGGGGAACTTCAGCTCGCGCGAGAGGGCGACCATCTCCTTGGCCCACTCCCATTTCCACGAGAGGTGCTTGTCGTTGAAGACCGGCACGGCGCGGCCGTCGGCGCGGAAGACGTCGGTGATTTGCTTGAAGAGTTCGTAGCGCGGGTATTGGGTCTGGCCGAGTTCGTTCTTCGGGTAGTTGCCGTGCTCCCCGATGAGCAGCACGGCGTCCACGGCGAGCTGCTTGCCGCCGCAGCGCAGGGTCTCGGCGACCGTCGGGTAGATGGTGAAGCCGAACTCCTGTGCACGGTCGCGGCTGAGGTCTTTCGCGGGCGTCTGATCCACGTAGGCAGAGACGACTTGGAGCGGGGGGCGGTGCCAGCGGCCCTTGACCGGGTAGCCGTTGAGGAAGCGCTCGGCCATGTGCCACGCGTGGGATTGGTAGCGCCACTCAGTGGTGACGACGGCGAGGCGCTTCGGGCGCGCGGCGTCAGCGGCGAGAGCGGGCAGGCCGCTCGTGGAGCCGGCCAGGCCGGCAGCCACGGTGGTGAGGAAGTCGCGGCGAGAGGCGCATGGTGCGGTGGTCATGGGGGTGATTAAACACGGCGAGGGAGGGAAGGCAAGGCGGGCGGCGGGTGTCAGGCAATCCACCGTTGACGCGGTGCGTTGGTCGGCCAAGCTCGGCACATGACCACGTTGACCCGCGTCCTTCGACTGACCGCCCTGCTCACGCTGACCTTGCTCGTGCCAACCGCGTTGCGCGCCGAGCACGAGGGCAAGGTGCAAATCCTCATCCTCGGCGACAGCACGGCCGAGGGTAGCATTCCCCGCAAGCTCGTGAAGGAAGGCCCGCACCTCGAAGACGTCATCCGCCAGCTCCTCGCCGCCGAGGGCGACCTGCCGCCGTGCAACGTCATCAACCTCGCGCTCAGCGGCGAGTATATCCAGCGGCTCGTGGACTCGGGGCGTTACGAGAAGCTCGCGTCGAAGTTGCCGGGACTGGACTACATCTTCGTCCGCTACGGGCTGAACGACAACGCGCGGCGCGAGGACTTCGCCAACAATTTCCCCAAGGACTTCCACGCGTTGCTCGCCCGGCTGCGGCAGGACCATCCGAATGCGATGCTCATCCCGATGACGGTGATTCCCTTCTCCGACGCAGCCACGAGCGAGCGCATCAACGCCCTCATCCGGCAGGTCGCCGAGCAGGAGAAGCTCAAGCTCTTCGACATCTACCCGCGCTACGCCGCCGAGTTGGAGAAGGGGCCGAACATGCTGAACTACCGGCGCTTCCCCGTCGCGAAGATTCCCGAGAAGTATCACGAGTTTGTGAAGCCCTTCACCAGCGGCACGCCGCCGACGGTCGTGGTGATGGACAACCGCCTCGACGCGCATTTCGGCCACCTACCCGGCTGGTTCAGCGACCGGCATCCGAACCTCGCCGGCTACCACGTCATCGGCGACGAGACGGTGAAGTTCCTCGCGCCCATCCTCCGCGAGCGCAAGGCGAAGGGGAAGTGATGCGCGGCAATCAACGCCTCACCGCACTTCGAGGAACAGCAAAGGACTCGATAGCGTGAGCGTGGAGCCGTTGGCCGCGTGCTGATGCACCGTGAGGACATCGAGCGTCCGGGGCTTGGTGGTCAAGGTCGCTTCACCGCTGAACGTCGCCGCGCCAGTGCGCTTCATCGGCACCGATTCCCACGCGTCGTATTCCATCGCAAGTGTGTAGTCGGGGTGGCGATTCACCGCCCACCACAGGTCGTTCTGCTGCGGCTCCGCGCCGTCAGGGAAGCGCACGGTCACTTGCAAACGGCGCGTGGCGGCGTCCCACTGACTCGTCACCTTCGGCGGCGCGACCATCGGCCGCGTGCCGAAGAAGTGGTGCTGCGCGAAGGCGAACAGGTTCTCGTCCACCTCCGGCAGCGAGCCGACCTGCTTCTTCATGCCCGTCTCCTTCGCCGCGCCGTGGTGGCCGCCGGGCACGATGTAGATGGGGAAGTCGGGAAAGCGCCGGCCCAGTTCGCGCAGGCCGGGGCTGACGGCGTCGTTTGAGCCTTGGTTGTAAAAGATTTCGAGGCCGCGCTTCCGCAACGTGGGCAGATAGCTCGTCGTGCGGCAGACCTCCCACGCCGCCGTGCAGGCGACCTTCATCTCCGCCTCGCTCCAGCCGGCGTCGCGTGCCTCGCGCACGGTGATGCGCTCGTCCGCGCGGGCCTTCTGGCGGCTGATGAGCGGCGCGCGCGCGGAGGCGGGCGCGTTGGGCACCTTGTCCGCGAGCAAGTCGGCGAGGAACTGCTCGTTCGCGCGCGCGATCTCTGCCGGCATCATGCCCTCGACATACGGCCCGCCCGGGCTGTCAATGATCGGCGCCACCACGGGCAGGATGGAGGTGAAGCGATCGTCCGCGATGCCAGCCGCAGCCGCCCCGACGCCGCGCTTGGAACCACCCGTGGCCAGGACTTTGCCCGGCTGGAAAACATCCTTCTCCGCCAGCGCGGCGGTGAGCGCGCGCATGTCGCTCATGCCCCAAATCCACGCCGGGGTGAACCGCGCGTCCTTGGTCTTGAGGAAGTGCGCCTTCATCCCCACGTCGAGCTTGCCGACCGGCTCCATCAGGTCAATCGAGGTCATGCCGATGAGCACGATGCCGACGCCGTGGTCACGCAGCAGCCGCAGCATCGCGCCCGTCGGAGCCGCCGCCTTCAACTGCACGCTCGAGTTGCCGATCACGATGTTGCGGGTTGTGCTGGTGGCGGGCGCGAGGAGCGTGACCGGCAGCCGCACCTTTTGTCCCGGCCACCATTCGCACACGGTGATCTCGACGAGTTTCCGCCGCGCCTTCGCATCTGCTCCCCACGGCTGCCAGTCCTCGATGACGCGCGTTTCCAGCGTGGCCGGGTCGCGCACCTCGGCGAGGTTGTAACTGCCCGGCTTGACCTCGGCGACGACGGTGAAGCTGACGGCGAGTAGGCCGAGGAAAACACGGAGTGCGAAGTGAAGCATCCGCCTTGGACGCGCAAACGTCCGAAGAGTATGCGGGATTTTCTCTCCCGCCGCTACAGCCCGCGTCAGAACTGCCTTAGGTGCCGAGGAAAACCTTGTGCACCGCGCGCATGGCCGCTTCGCCCTTGTCGAGGCCGATGACCACGGAGATTTTGATTTCGCTCGTGGAGATCATGTCGATGTTCACGCCTTCCTTCGCCAGTGTCTCGAACATCTTCGCCGCCACGCCGCTGTGGCTCTTCATGCCGACGCCCACGATGGAGAGCTTGCCGATGGTCTCGCTCACGGCGAGGTCCACGTAGCCGACCTCGGCCTTGAGGCTGTCCATGACCTTGCGCGCCTTGGGGAGGTCGGGCTTGTCGAGCGTGAAGGAGATGTCGGTGGTGGGCGACTTCGAGCCGTGACTGATGTTCTGCACGATCATGTCCACGCCGATAACCCCGTCCGCCAACGCCTTGAAGATGCGGGCGGCCACGCCGGGCCGGTCGGGCACGCCGATGACGGTGACCTTGGCCTGGTTCTTGTCGAGCGCGACGCCGCGCACGACGACGCCTTCCATGCTTTGCGTTTCTTCTTTCACAATGGTTCCGGGGTTGTCGTTCAAACTGGAGCGGACTTCAAACACGACGCCGAATTTCTTGGCGAACTCGACCGAGCGGAGCTGCATGACCTTTGCGCCCGCGCCCGCGAGTTCGAGCATTTCGTCGTAGGCGATCTCCGGCAGCTTCTTCGCGCCGGGCACGATGCGCGGATCGGCCGTGTAAACGCCATCCACGTCCGTGTAAATCTGGCAGAGGTCGGCCTTCACGGCTGCAGCGAGCGCAATGGCGGTGAGATCCGAGCCGCCACGCCCGAGCGTGGTGATCTGGCCCTCGGCGGTTTCACCCTGAAAGCCGGCGACGATGACGACGTTTCCGGCGTCGAGCTGCGCGTGGACTTTCTTGGGAGTGATGTTCTTGATCTTCGCCTTGGTGTGGACACCGTCGGTGACGATTCCCGCCTGCGCACCGGTAAGCGAGGTGGCCGGGATGCCGAGCTGCTGGAGCGCGATGGCGGTGAGCGCGATGGTCTGCTGTTCGCCCGTGGCCAGCAGCATGTCCATCTCGCGCTCGCTGGGCAGCGGAGTAATTTCCTTGGCAAGCTTGATGAGGTTGTCGGTCACGCCGCTCATGGCGGACACGACGACGACTACTTGGTCGCCGCGGTTGCGATATTCGGCCACGCGCCGGGCGACGTTCTTGATGCGCTCGGGATTGCCGACCGAGGTGCCGCCGTATTTTTGGACAATGAGAGCCATGTCAAAGGGCGCGTGTTCTAGCAGGCGGGCGCAGCTTTTGGCAATGCCGGTTCTGCGTGCGAAGGCTCACGTAGAAGCATGGGCCTTGAGGAGGTAGGCGCGGAAGGCCTCGTAGTCTGCGCCCATGCGGTCGTAATCCTCGGGCAATTGCAGGCCGGTGTTCATCGCGGCGGGCACGTCGGGTGTCCAGCCGACGACCTTCTCCACTTCCTCGGGGAATTTGGCCGGGTTCGCCGTTTCGACGATGACGGCAGGTGTGTTGCCCAGCGGCTCGACAGCGCACCAGTCGAGGAAGCCCTGCCACGCGACCACGCCGTGGGGTTCGAGCAGAATCTGATACTTGTTCCAAAATTCCCGGAGCGACGTGCGGGTGCGGTTGTCGTTGATGGAGGTGGAGAACACATCGCGGCGCATGGCGGTCAAGTCGGGCTGCCGATGGATCTTCCCGGTCTCGTCCATGTGGCCGCCATAGACCGCGACGAGCCGCGCGAGGTTGCTCGGGTGGCCCACGTTCATCGCGTTGGAGACGGAATTGCGCGAAGGCGAGATCTTTTCGTAAATGCCGCTGGCGAGGTAGCGCGGGAAGGAGTCGTTGTCGTTGACGGAGGCGATGATTTTGCGGATGGGCAATCCCATCTCGCGGGCGACGACCGCACCCATCATGTCGCCGAAGTTGCCGCTCGGAATACTGAAGACCATCGGCTGACCGGGCCACGCGAGGCGCGAGGCGGCGTAGAAATAATACACACTCTGCGGCAGGAGGCGACCGATGTTGATGGAATTGGCGGAGGAGAGATGAATGCGAGCAAGCGCAGGGTCGGCGAAAGCGCGCTTCACCATCGCCTGGCAGTCGTCGAACTTCCCGTCCACCGCCACGGTGCGGACGTTCTCCTTAAGCGTGGTCATGAGCTTGCGCTGGCTCTCGCTGACCTCGGCAATGGGGAAGAGCACGATGACGCGGACCCCGGGCACCTCGTGAAACGCGTGTGCAACGGCCGCCCCGGTGTCGCCGCTGGTGGCGGTGAGGATGGTGACCTGCCCGCCGACTTCCTGCAAAAACCGCCCGAACATCTGCGCCATCATCTGCGCAGCGAAGTCCTTGAAGGACGCGGTCGGGCCTTGATCCAGCCGCATGAGATGAACGCCCCGCTGGATGACTTCAAGCGGCACGCCGAAGTCGTAGGCGCGGTCGCACATCGCGGCGAGGGCGTCGTCGGGGATGACGCCGGCGGTGAATTTGCGCAGCACGCGGAAGGCGACCTGCCGATAGGGCAGCTCGGCAAACTCGGCGATTTCCGCCGGCGACAAGCGCGGAAACGACTCGGGTAAATAAAGACCGCGGTCCGGTGCCTGGCCGGCGAGGAAGGCCTCGCGCAGGTTGACGGACGGCGACTGGCCGTTGGTGGAGCGGAAAAGGAGCTGACTCATTTACTCAAAGCTCTCGACGCGAATCATCACGGGAGCAGATTTGACCACAGACAGTTTTGCGACGGCGGCGAGGGCCTTGCGCATCGCGGCGTTGGGCGCGTCGTGAATCATCAGGATGACCGGCACGGTCACGCCGTCGTGGCCCTCGGGCTGGATGATGGAAGAGATGCCGATGTTCGCCTTCGCGAGAATGCCGGCGATTTTCGCGAACACGCCCGGCCGGTCCTCGACCGTCAGCCGCACGTAGTAGCGCGAGACCACGTCGTCCATCGGCAGCACCGCGCCGTCGCGCTCGTGCGGGATGAACGGCGGGATGCGGTTCTTGGTGCCGCACTTGAGGTCGAGCGCGGCGTCCGCGAGGTCGCTCAGGACCGCGCTGGCCGTGGCGTCCTGGCCCGCGCCGCGTCCGTAATAAAGCGTGTCGCCCACCACATCGCCGCGCACATAGACGGCGTTGAAGACGCCGTTGACGTTGGCGAGCACGTGGGAGTTCGGGACGAGCGCGGGATAGACGGAGACTTGAATTGCCGATTGCCGATTGCCGATTGCGGATTTCTTGCGGCGGACACCGTTTGCCGTCTTCACGCAGCCGAGCAGCCGAATTGTGTAGCCGAGCTTCGTCGCGAACTCGATGTCTTGCCGCGTGATGTTGCGGATGCCTTCGGTGTAAATCTGCTTTGGGTTCACCCAGAAGCCGTGCGCGAGTGACGCGAGGATGCCCGTCTTGTGCGCCGCGTCGTGGCCGTCAATGTCCAGGTCCGGCGGCGTCTCCGCGTAGCCGAGCCGCTGCGCGTCCGCGAGCACGGCGGCGAAGTCCGCGCCCTCGTCCTTCATGCGCGTGAGGATGTAGTTGCAGGTGCCATTGACGATGCCGAAAAGCCGCGTGATGCGGTTCCCGATAAGGCCCTCGCGCAAGACTTTGATAATCGGAATGCCGCCCGCGACGCTCGCTTCGTAATAGAGGTTCGCTCCGTTGGCCTGCGCGGCGGCAAACAACTCTTCGCCATGCGCGGAGAGCAAGGCCTTGTTCGCCGTGACGACGGGTTTGCCGAGCTTGAGTGCCGCCAGCACCACCTGCCGCGCGGTCGTGGTGCCGCCCATCAGCTCCACGACGAGGTTGACTGCCGGGTCCGCGACGACGCCGTGCCAGTCCGTGGTGAGCAGGCTCGCGGGGATGTTGACGGCGCGAGCCTTCTTCAAGTCGCGCACGGCAATGCGCCGGATGTTCAGGGACACGCCGAGCCGCGACGCCATCAAGGCGCCGTTGCGTCGGACGGCTTCATAGACCCCGCCACCGACGGTCCCGCCGCCAATCATGCCCAAGTTCACCTGCCGCATAGAGGCGCGGACACTACGCGAAGGCGGGGGCCAGACAATTCCTTTTTGGCATCCGTCGGCCAGCATTTCCCTGCTGACGGAGCCACGCCGCTGCGCTTCACTGCCGGCATGAAACCTCGCCTGACCCGCCGCAACGTCATGAAGGGCACCGTCGCTTTCGCCGCGTATGCCTTTACGCAGGTGCCGATGTCCGTCTTTGGTTTTGCCGAGTTGGAAGAGGGCGCGACGCTCGTGCCGTTCGTAACGCCCCAGTTGCGCAATCCGAATCGTCCGATGATCCAGTGGGATGAATTGACGAACTGGGTCACGCCCAACGAGCAGGTTTACGTCGTCAGCCATTACAACAAGCCCGAGCTCAAGGCCGACGAGTGGAAATTGGAAATTGGCGGCATGGTCGAGCGGCCCCTGACGCTCTCGCTCGCCGAGCTGAAGCAGCGGCCCCGGCAGGAAATCATGGCCACGCTCGAATGCGTCGGCAACGGCGCGAGCGCGTCGTTCATGGGCGCGGTGGCCAACGTGCGCTGGACCGGCACGCCGCTCGCACCGCTGTTGCGCGAACGCGGCCTGCTCAAGCGCGGCACGGAAGTGCTCTTCTTCGGTGCCGACGAAAAGTCCGAGAAGGTGCGCGAGCTGGACTTTGACATGCGTTTCTCCCGCAGCCTCTCGCTGGTGGACGCCTTGCAGGACAAGGTGATGCTCTGCTGGGAAATGAACGGCCAGCCGCTGACGCGCGAGCACGGCTTTCCGCTGCGGCTCGTCGTGCCCGGCTGGTATGGCATTGCCTGGGTGAAGTGGCTCACGCGCATCGAGGTGCTCGACCGCCGCCTCATGAGCAAATATATGGCGCGCGAATACGTGACCATCCGCGGCGAGCAGCAGAACGGGAAAACCCTCTGGCGCGAAACTTCCGTGAGCTGGATGAACGTAAAGAGCGTCGTCGCCCGCGTGGCCAAGCTGAAGAACGGCGCACTGCGCGTCAGCGGTGCGGCGTGGAGCGACGGCACGCTCATCAAGTCCGTGGAGCTCAAGCTGGACGACGGCCCATGGCAAGCCGTGAAGCTCGACACGACAAACCGCGCGGAATTCTCGTGGACGTTCTGGTCCTTCGACCTGCCGGAAGTCACGGCGGGCGAGCACACGCTGGTCTCCCGCGCCACCGACGCCGACGGCCGCGTGCAACCCGCTGCCGACGATCCCACGATCAAGCTCAAGAAGACCTACTGGGAAGCCAACCAGCAGTGGCCGCGCAAGATCAAGGTCTGAGCCGAGTGCCCGCGCTCAAGCGAACGCCTCGCGAATCGCCTTCCCAGTCCCCGCCACTCCAGTGAGCCGCTCAGGCCGGCCGTTGTGCTCGAAGAAGAGGTCATCATTCGCCAAGCCCATCGCGTGTAGGATGGTTGCGTGGAAATCTTTCACTGACTTCGGGTCCTGCTCCGCGCGTAAGCCGATGGCGTCGGTCGCGCCAATGCTTTGCCCGCCCTTCACGCCGCCGCCCGCGAGCCAGCCGGTGAAGCCGTAGGGATTGTGGTTGCGGCCCGCGCCGCCTTGCAGCATCGGCGTGCGCCCGAACTCGCCCGCCCAGACCACAAGCGTATCGTCGAGCAGGCCGCGCTGCTTGAGATCGGTGAGCAACGCGCCGGTAGCCTGATCGGTCTGGTGCGCATTGCGCTCGGCGTAGTCCTTATTGTTGTCGTGGCCATCCCAGCCGTATTTATCCACGCCCTGATAGACTTGCACCACGCGCACGCCGCGCTCCAGTAACCGCCGCGCGAGCAGGCACTGGCGGCCGTATTGCGCCTTGATACGCTTGGGGTCGTTCACGCCATAAAGTTCGAGCGTCGCCGGTGATTCGCCGGACAAGTCGCCGACCTCCAACGCCTCGGACTGCATCCGATACGCCAGCTCGTAGCTTGCAATGCGGCCATCGAGGTCGAGCAAGCCGGGCCGCGCGTCGCGATGCGTTTTGTTGAACGACTGAATCAAGTCCAGCGTGTCGCGCTGCGTGCCGGCGAGTTCGGCGGGCGGCTTCAAGTTGAAGACCGGCTCGCCATCGTGCCGAAACTTCGTCGCCTGAAACGCTGCAGGGAGAAACGCATTCGACCAGTTCGCCGTGCCGCCAAAGCCGCCGACCTGGAACAGCACCACGAAGCCCGGCAAGTTCTGGTTCTCCGAGCCGAGGCCGTAAGTCAGCCACGAGCCAACGCTCGGCCGGTCGCCGAGGATGACGCCGGTGTTCATCTGGTAGGTCGCGGGCGCGTGATTCGACGAGTCGCAGTGGAGCGACTTGATGAAGCAGAACTCGTCCACGTGCTTCGCCGTGTGCGGCATCAGCTCGCTCACCCACGCGCCGCAGCGGCCGTGCTGCGCCCACTTCCACGGGCCGGCGAGCAGCTCGTTCTTCGACGAGTTGAAGACGCCGCCGACCTTGTCTTTGAGGTTCCTGATGCTGTCCGGCACGGGTTTGCCGTGGAGCTTGTGCAGCTCGGGCTTGTGGTCGAACAAGTCCATGCTCGGCGGTGCGCCGTATTGGAAAAGCCAGAGGACGCGCTTGGCCGTGGCCGCAAAGTGTGGCTGACGCGGCGCGAGCGGGTTCATCAGGTCAATGCGCCGGTTTTGGCTGAAGTTCTGCCCGCGCGCCGAGTCCGCCAGCAGCGCAGACAACGCGAGCGCGCCCGCACCGCCACCGCAGCGGAGCATGAAGTCGCGGCGGGTATGGAGGTTGGACTGCAAGCTTGGGAAGGTGCTCATGACTCAATCCACATACACAAACTCGTTGACGTTCAGCAGCGCGCGGCAGAACTCCGGCAGCCCGCTCGCGCCGTGCTTGGCGAGGAGCGCGGCGGCTTGCTGGCGTTCGTTCGCCATTGGCGCGCGGGCGAGTGCGAGCCACGTGGCGCGCTCAATTTGCTTCGTCGGATCTTCGCCCGCCTCGCGCCGCACGCGTTCGGCGAAGGTCTTCGCCATGCGCTGCGAGAAGTCGCTGTTCAACAAATTCAGCGCCTGCGGGGCGACCGTCGTCACGTCGCGGCGGGCACAGGAGACCGAGGTGTCGGGCAGGTCGAAGACTTGCAGGAACGGCAGCGGCACGCAGCGCTTCTGGACGAGGTAGAGTGAACGCACGTCGCAGTCCTCCTCCTTGTCCGCATACCAGCCTTGGCGACGCCCGCTGTCCTTGCCTTCGAGGCCTTCGAGCACGCCGGGCTGGGCGCGCAAAATTTCCTCGGGCAGCGGCGGCCACAGCGGCTTGCCGCCCGTGCGTTCGCGCAATTTGCCCGCCGTCGCGAGCAACGTGTCGCGCATCGTCTCGGCGTCGAGACGACGCGGGTTTTGACGCCAGAGCAGGCGATTCTCCGGGTCGAGGGTCGAGGGTCGAGGGTCGAGAGTCCGTGTGCCCGCAGCCTTCCGGCCCTCGGCTCTCGACCCTCGACTCTCGACTTCACTGGCCTGCCGGTAGGCTTGGCTCGTCACCATCAGCCGGTGCATCGCCTTCACCGACCAGCCGCGCGCGACGAACTCCGTGGCGAGCCAGTCGAGCAACTCGGGGTGCGTGGGCTTGGGGCCGGCGTAGCCGAGGTCGTTCGGGTTCGCGAAGAGCGCGGTGCCGAAGTGCTGCTGCCACAGCCGGTTCACCAGCACGCGCGCGGTGAACGGGTTCGTCGGCGAGGCAATCCACTCGGCGAGGGCGAGGCGGCGGCCCGTCGTGTCGGCACGCGAGTTCACCTTCGCCGGGTTCGGGTCAAAGACGCTCAGGAAACCCGGCTGAACTTCCTCGCGCGGCGCGGTGAAATCGCCTTGGTAGAAAACGCGCGTCGGCTCCGCGCTGCCTTCGCCCACGGACATCGCGACGGTGAAGGCGCGTTTCCGTTTCTTCAGCTCGTCCACTTTCGCGGTGGCTTCGGCGTGCCGCTTTTTGCCCGCATCGTCGAGCGCAGCGAGCGCGTCCTTGTCGCTGACCTTCACCTTCTCAAGGTGCGGCTCGATCTTCTTCCTCGTGGCGTCGTCCCGCTTGGCTTCGTCGGTCTTGAGCAGTTCTTGAATGTCCGCAGGCAGCTTGGCGATGCGCTCAGTGCGGAGTTTCTGGCGACCGGGCGCGAGTGCTTCGTCCACGAGTTTCTGCGCGTTGGCAACTTGCTTGTCCACGCCCGCGTTGTGCGCCTTGATGACGTCCTGCTCGGGGGCAAGGTCAATGGGCTGGTCGTCGCGAGCCTTGACAGCGGCGAAGAAGGCGCGAAACCGGAAGTGATCCGCCTGCGAGAGCGGGTCGTATTTGTGGTCGTGGCAATTGCAGCAGGAGAAGGTCAACCCGAGGAACGCGCTGCCGGTGGTGTTCACCAAGTCGGCCATCAAGTCGTTCCGCTGCTTGCGATCCTCCTGAAAAATGCTCGCCGTGCTGTCGTAAGTGCCGAGCCGGAGGAAGCCCGTGGCGATGAGCGCGTCAGCCTCGGCGACCGTCTTCGGCGGACCGCTCAGGAGTTCGTCTCCGGCGAGCTGCTCGCGGATGAAACGGTTGTAGGGCTTGTCTTCGTTGAGCGAACGCACGACGTAATCACGGTAGCGCCACATCTCGGGCCGGAACTCGTCGCGTTCGTGTCCGTTCGTGTCCGCGTAGCGCACCACGTCGAGCCAGAGCCGCGCGGCGCGTTCGCCGTAGTGCGGCGAAGCGAGCAGACGGTCCACCAGACGCTCATAGGCGTCGGCGGATTTGTCCGCGACGAACGCGTTCACTTCCTCGGGCGTCGGCGGCAAGCCGAGCAAGTCGAAGTAAAGCCGGCGAATGAGCGTGCGCCGGTCGGCCTCAGGGGAGAAGGTGAGTTTCTTTTCGGCGAGCTTGGCGAGAAGGAAAGCGTCGATGGGATTGCCGATTGCCGATTGCCGATTGCCGATTGAAGGCACCGCCGGTCGGACTGGCTGTTTGAGTGACCACAAGTCCAGCCGTTCGCCGCGCCAGATTTTGCGGATGGGATTTTCGGGGTCGGTCCAGGCGTCGCCGAGCGGCTTCGCGGGCGCGGCGACTTTCAACGCGAGCTGGCCGTTGCCGGGCGCATAGGCGTCGAGGCTCTCGATGTCGGGGCCGAGGAGGACGCTGTCGAAGAAGGCTTCCTCGCCCTTGTCGCACGTCGGCGCGAGGCCGGTGAGCGTGCAGTCGCCGAGGTCTTTCCAGAGGTCGGCGGTGATGACGGTCCACGCGGTGGGCGTGGTGTCGCTCACGGAGATGGCGGCCCAGCCGGTCGTGTTCGGGCCGGCGACATAGCGGCCCTTCGCATCCTTCGCGTCCGGCCACTGGCCGCTGCGGGCCAGCTCGATCATCACGCTGCCGCCGCCGCGCTTCTTCCACGCGAAACGGAGAAAGCGAAACTGTCCCGGCTGGGGCCGCTCGCGAATCTCGAAGTTCCAGCCGGGAACTTTTGCGGCCTCGCGCTGGAGCGGAGTCATGCCCAAGGCGGCTTTGCCCCGGAACACGTCGTCCGTCACAAGCCGGGCACGGCCGTTACCGCTGGTCAACACGCTGAGGAATTCCTCCTCGTCCTCGAAGAGCACGGCGATTGGCTCGGGCCACGGCGCACCGGCCTTCACCCAAGCTTCTAGCGCGGCGATGTCCTTGGCTGGAAGTTTTTCCTTCGGCGGCATCGCCAGATCCTTGGTCGCGTGGCGGACGGCCTGGAGGAGCGAACTTTTCTGAACGTCGCCCGCAATGAAGGCCGGGCCGTGCTCGCCGCCCTTGAGCGCGGCGGCGCGGGAGTCGAGGCGCAGGCCGCCCTTCTGCTTGTCCGCGCCGTGGCAGGAGACGCATTTCTGGTCGAGCAGCGGTTTGATCTGGTCGCGGAAATGAGTGACCTGAGCGGGCGCGACGGAACCCAGCAGCAGCGCGCCGAGGGTCAGGTGGAAAAATCGCAGCCGGGTCATGGTAGCCTGAGAAAGACGCTGACGCGGGCAAGTCGCTTCAGCAGTCAATCGCCACTTGCGAGCCAATGCCGCTGACTTATGCTCGGCCAGTCTCACATGAACATCTTCGCCCTTTTTTTGGCCGCCATCGTTTCGTTCACGGGTTGCAAGCGCCGCACACCCGCACCGGTCGCGTCCCCGTCACCGGCCCCGCCGCAGCCAGCCGAGCCCGCGAAGGAGCCAGTCGCAAAACCCGCAGCGGCGGTCGGCGGAAGTGGCCGCATCGTGATGGGCGACGCCAATCTGCCGGCGCTCAACGCCGCACTGAAGGCTTACGTGGACAAATTCAAGAAACCTCCGGCGAAGCTGGACGACCTTGCCAAGGAAGGCTTTGTCCCGTTCGTGCCCTTCGCGCCGCCGGGCAGCCGTTATGAGCTGGATGCCGCGCGCGGCGAAGTGAAGCTGGTCAAAACCACCACGAAGTGATGGCCGGGGTTTGGCCTTGCACCAAAGCGGAGCGTGGCTACATTCCGATCATGCCCGGTCACTCTTTTTCCGCCCAGCGGAAGCACGCGGCGTTCACCCTGATTGAACTGCTCGTGGTCATCGCGATCATCGCGCTTCTGGCCGGTATGTTGTTGCCCGCACTGGCGAAGGCGAAGTCAAAGGCCGACGACGCCTACTGCCTGAACAGCAACAAACAAATCGGCGTGGCGATCATCCTCTACACGGGTGATTACTCGGAGAAGTATCCCGCTCCAATCAACTGGGGCCGCAACTGGGGGTTGAGCTATCAAACCCCCGGCGCGACGATGTGGTTACCGGAATTGGTGCAGCCTTACATCGGCACCAACAACGACATCGCTATTTCGACTGCGGCTCTGAAAAAAGGCATCTGGGTTTGTCCCGCTGGATTAAAATCCAAAGACCCAATGATGACGCAAGCAGCACTTTTGAACAACCAGACCACCTATGTCTGGACACACATTTACAGCCGTCCCGGGGTTGGCTATGTCCTGAACAATCCCGTCAGCGGCCGCTTCACGATCAATGTGGTGAACCCTTCAATCGCAACGATGATCTGGGAAATGCCCTACTGGAACCAGCCCCTCATGCCACATCACAAGGGCATTAACACGGTTCACAGCGACGGCTCCGCTTGGTGGTATCAGGGCAACCCAGCGGAAACCGACTGGTGGGCCTACCACTCTTGGGAAGGCTGGGAGTAAGCGACTGCTGCGCTCCTAACCCATCAAGTCGTCACTCGCTCGCATTTTGCCCCCGGCACAGCCTCTTGGATGAGTGCTTCCAAGTCAGCCACGCTCACCTTGGCAGCAATCCCGTAAGTTCCGGTCACCGCGTTGGTGCTGACGCGCAGCAGGGGATGTTCGGGCACCTGCAACAGCAACTGCACCACGCGGACTTTCTCCGCCAGATACCATTGAGCGTGCTTTCCCTGCATGACCATGACCCCTTTCCGGCTAACGGCGATGAACGGTGGCAACCACCAGAGGAGCAGCATGGGCGCTCCCAAGAGCAAAATCGGTCCCAGCAACGCGCCCGCAATCAGGCGAGACTTAGGCCACTCGATTTCGGGAAACCGCCAAGCGAGCCAGAACAGGAATCCGACCAGCGCCACTCCCACCAGTTCCAATCGCACCCACAGCCATGGATTCCTAAACGGCGCAAACTCCTTTTCCAGCTTCGGGCGAAAGCTCCAGTGTGGTTCCCACCACGAGATTTCCTTCCTTGGCTTCATTTCCCAATCTCCAGCGCGAAGAGCTGCTTCTTGTCACGCTGGTAAAGCTTCCCATCCGCCAGGGCCGGGTGGCTCCACGTGTTGCCGCAGACTTGGATGCGGCCCAGCTCCTCGAACTTCTCCGGGCTGGCCTTGAGGAGCAGCATCGTGCCGTTCATGTCCTGCACCAGCAGCTTGTCACCCACGGCGATGACTGCCGCGTAGTCGTTGAAACCAGCGTGGCTCCATTTCACCGCTCCAGTCTTGAAGTCCACGCAAATGAACTCCGTCTTGCTGCCGCCGGTGCCCAGGCCATAGAGGTGGCCGTTGACCAGCACGGGCGTGGCGAGGGTGATCTTGACCTGGTCGTTTTTCCACGCCGGCTCGAGCTTGAGGCCGCCGCTGTCCTTCAGCACGGAGAACTTGGTCAGGCCGACCGATGACGAGGAGATCGTCACGGAATCATCCGCGAGCAAGGGCGTGAGCACGTGGCGCTTGGCCCCGGTCTTCACCGGCGTCTGCCAAAGGATTTTGCCGGTCGCCACATCCACGCCCATGAGTGAATCGCCAGTGAGGTGCACAACCTGGCGGACGCCCGCAAGCGTCGCCACCATGAGCGAGGAATATGCGGTGTTCTCGCGGCCCGCAGTCCACAGCACCTTGCCGGATTTTTTGTCGAAAGCCACGAGCGTGCCCTTGGTCGGGCTGCCGACAGGGACGAAGATGCGGTCGCCATCCACGACCGGCGAGCCGTTGTTGCCGTGGCGGCGCGCGGCGGTTTCGCCTGCCTCCTTGCTCTTGTTGTTGTTGCCGAGGAACGGCGCGTCCCAGTCTTTGTCAAAGCTGGTCTGCCAGAGAACTTTCCCATCCGCCAGCGCGAGGCAGCGGAACTCGCCGCGGCAGGTTTGGGTGTAAACGCGGTCGCCATCCACCAGTGGCGTGCAGCGCGGGCCGGTGCCGTAGGCATTGCTGAAGGCCTCAGACTCGCCGACGGCGGTGTGCCACAGCTCCTTGCCGGTTTTGAGGTCCACGGCGTGCGCGACTTCCTGATCCTTTTGCTCATCAAGATAAATCAGCTTGCCGCCAGCGACGACGGGCGAGGCCTGACCGTTGCCGATGGGAATGCTCCAGAGGGTCTTGGCCTCCTTGGGCAGCGCCGTGATGGTGGCGGGCGCATGGCCATCGCGGTTGGGGCCGCGCCACTGGGCCCAATCGGCGGCAGACGCGGCGAACGTGAGGGAGAGGGCGGCGAGGCAGAGCGGTGATTTCATGTGTAGCGGCGCGGATATTGACGACGCTCGGTGCGCTGGCAATCAAGTTTGCTCGCCCCCGGCCAGAGCGGCCCTTTCCGCGCATCTCCTCCGTTGACACCAACCCGCCCTTTGTTAGTGTCGCGGCTCATTTTTCCCGGGGTTTCCCGGAAACAAACGCAGACCGAAAAATCCAGATTATGGCTAAAGCAACCAAATACGTTTACACGTGGGGCAACAAGAAAGCGGACGGCGACGGCTCGATGAAAGCCCTCCTCGGCGGCAAGGGTGCGAATCTTGCCGAGATGACGCGCATCGGCTTGCCCGTGCCCCCCGGCTTCACCATCTCCACCGAGGTCTGCACTTACTACTACGCCAACAAGCGCACCTACCCGAAGGAGCTCCAGGCGCAGATGGAAGCCGGCGTGGCCAACATGGAGAAGATCATGGGCACGAAGTTCGGCGCGACCAGCGGCATGCCGCTCCTCGTCGCCGTGCGATCCGGCGCGCGCGATTCGATGCCGGGCATGATGGACACCATCTTGAACCTCGGCTTGAACGACCAGACCGTCGTCGCCCTCGTGAACGCCACGAAGAACGAGCGGTTTGCGTGGGACTGCTACCGCCGTTTCATCCAGATGTATGGCGACGTAGTGCTCGGCGTGCAAAAGCGCGAGGGCGAGGACCACGAGCCCTTCGAGACCATCATCCACGAGTTCAAGCACGAGAAATATCACAAGGACATCGTGGACAGCGACCTCACCGCCGCCGACCAGCAGGAACTCGTCAAGCGATTCAAGGCGCTCGTGAAGGCCCGCACCGGCAAGGTGTTCCCAAATGATCCGTGGGATCAGCTTCGCGGCGCAGCCGGTGCCGTGTTCGGCTCCTGGATGAACGACCGTGCGATCGTTTATCGCCGCAAATACAACATCCCGACTGAGTGGGGAACGGCCGTCAACGTGCAGGCGATGGTGTTCGGCAATACCGGTGAAACCTCCGGCTCCGGCGTCGCGTTCACGCGCAACCCGGCCAACGGCACCAACGAATTCTACGGCGAGTTCCTCATCAACGCCCAGGGCGAGGACGTCGTCGCCGGCGTCCGCACCCCGGAGCCCGTGCTCAAGCTCAAGGACCAGATGCCCAAGAGCTACGCCGAGCTGCTCTCCGTCCGCAAGACGCTCGAAGCGCACTTCAAAGACGTGCAGGACATCGAGTTCACCATCCAGGAAGGCAAGCTGTTCATGCTCCAGACGCGCAACGGCAAGCGCACCGCCGCCGCCGCGCTCAAGTTCGCCGCCGACATGGTAAAGGAGAAACTCATCGACACCGAAACCGCCGTGCTGCGGAACCCGGCCGACCAGCTCGATCAGCTCCTCGCGCCGATCTTCGACCTCGCGGAGGTCAAGAAAGCCAAGGCCATCGCCACCGGCCTCCCCGCCGGCCCCGGCGCGGCTTCCGGCAAGATTTATCTCAACGCCGAACGCGCCGTCGTCGCCGCGAACAAAGGCGAGAAGGTGTTGCTCGTCCGGCTCGAAACCTCGCCGGAAGATTTGCGCGGCATGATTGCGGCCGAAGGCATCCTCACCGCGCGCGGTGGCGTCAGCTCGCACGCCGCGCTCGTCGCCCGCCAGATGGGCAAGGTCTGCATCTGCGGCGCCGCCGCGCTGGAGATTGACTACGACAAGAAGACCGTGACCGTCGGCGACCAGACCTTCAAGGAAGGTGACTTCCTCTCGATTGATGGCACCGCCGGCACCGTTTACGCGGGCCAGCTCAAGACCGCGCCGTCGGAAATCATCTCCGGCCTCATCAACGGCGACAAAGCCGCGCAGGCGACCGAGAAGTTCAAGAACTTCACCCAGCTCATGAAGTGGTGCGCGCAGTCCACGCGCCTCCAAGTCCGCACCAACGCCGACAACCCCGAGCAGACCAAGAACGCCGTGGCGTTCGGCGCGACCGGCATCGGCCTGTGCCGCACCGAGCACATGTTCTTCGAGGGCAATCGCATCGATGCGATGCGCGAAATGATTCTCGCCGACAACCTCGCCGCCCGCGAAGCCGCGCTCGCCAAGCTCCTCCCGTATCAGCGCGAGGACTTCTACGGCATCTTCAAGGCGCTCGCCGGTTATCCCGCGACGATTCGTTTCCTCGACCCGCCGCTGCATGAGTTCCTCCCGCACGAGCACGGCGCGCAGGCCGATCTCGCCGAGAAGCTCCGCGTGAAGACCGAGAAGGTCGCCGCGCGCGTGCACGAGCTGCACGAGTTCAACCCGATGCTTGGCTTCCGCGGCTGCCGCCTCGGCATCAAGTATCCCGAGATCACCCGCATGCAGGCCCGCGCCGTCTTCGAGGCCGCCGCGCAATGCATCAAGGAGAAGATCAAGTGCAAGCCCGAGATCATGATCCCGCTCGTCGGCTTCAAGAAGGAACTCGACCTCCAAGTCGCCATCGTCCACGAGACCGCCAAGCAGGTCGAAGCCGAGAAAAAGGTGAAACTCACCTACAGCGTCGGCACCATGATCGAAGTCCCGCGCGGCGCGCTCACGGCCAACGAGATCGCCGAGACTGCCGAGTTCTTCAGCTTCGGCACCAACGACCTCACGCAGACCACGATGGGCATGAGCCGCGATGACTCCGGCTCCTTCCTCGGTGCCTATCAGGAGGCCGAGATCATGAAGAAAAACCCGTTCGCCTCCATTGACCAGACCGGCGTCGGCCAGCTCATGGAGATCGCGATCGCGAAGGGCAACCAGACCCGCCCTGGCATCAAACTGGGCATCTGCGGAGAACACGGCGGCGACCCCGACTCCGTGAAATTCTGCCACCGCATCGGCCTCACCTACGTGAGCTGCTCGCCCTTCCGCGTCCCCGTCGCCCGCCTCGCCGCCGCCCAGGCTGCGATCGAGGAGAAGCGCAAGGCCGCCGCGAAGAAGAAGTAACCTGTGCGGCGTGTCTGTGACCGCCGCCGATTTCGTCGCTCGCAGAGCGACGCTGCAAGCGAGCCGCTCTGGGAAACTGGAGCGGCTTTTTCCTGTCGTGACACTCAGCATTCCTTTAAGCCAGACGGCGTGATGCTTTCTGACCTTGCGATTGGCATGTTCGGCACGCACTAGCATGACCGCTCTGGCCGATCTGGATCCCGCCGCGCTCGCGCAGTTCTTCGCTGAGTGGGGCTACAAACCCAGCCATGCGGCGCGAGTGCTGCGGGCTTTCTACGAAGGGCGGGCGCTCGAATCATCTCCGTCGCGTGGATTGCCGCCGGGCTTGGTGGATCGCGTGCAGAAAGCTATTTCCGCCTGCGCTTCGACGCTCGCAGCCCGGCAAGTCGCAGCGGATGGCACGACCAAGCTGCTGTTGCGGCTCGCCGACGGTCGCACAGTCGAGTCGGTGCTGATGCCGGATTTTCGCGCGGACCGCGCGGCGGGATGCATCTCTTCGCAAGTGGGCTGCGCGATGGGCTGCGACTTCTGCGCCACGACCAAGACGGGCTTCGAACGCAACCTCACAACGGGCGAAATGGTCGAGCAGTTCCTCGCGCTGCGACGCGAGGCAAACGCCGTCGGGCGCAAGCTGCAAACCGTCGTCTTCATGGGCATGGGCGAGCCGATGCTCAACCTCGACGCCGTCCTCACCGCCGTGCGCCGACTCGCAGACAACAAACTCGGTGCGCTGGGCTGGCGGCAGATCACCGTCTCCACCGTCGGAATCGTGCCGGGCATCGACGCGCTCACGGCCACGGGCTTGAACATCCATCTCGCCGTCTCCCTGCACGCGCCCGATGACGCCACGCGCGCCAAGCTGCTGCCGATGGGCAAGCGCTTTCCCATCGCGGACATCCTCGCGGCGGCGGACCGGTTTCAGGCCAGTCGCGGTCGGCCCGTGACGATTCAGTATTGCCTGCTGGCCGGCGTAAACGACTCGTTGGACCACGCGCAGATGCTGGCTGACTTGCTTGGATCGCGGCGGATGCACGTCAACTTGCTGCGTTACAATCCCACCGGACTCAGCCTGCGCGGCATCGCCTACGAACCATCGTCGGACGAAACCGCCGAATCTTTCGCCGCCGAGCTGCGCGCGCGCAAAGTCGTCGCCCACTTCCGGCGCTCGCGCGGCAAGGACATCGATGCGGCGTGCGGACAGTTGCGCCGCCGTGAGAGCAACTGTAGCGGCGGTCTGTGACCGCCGTCCCGTTCGTCGCTCACAGAGCGACGCTACAACCAAGCCTTCAGGCAACTTGGTCCGCTTTTTGATTCCGCTGCGAAGAAGCCCCCGTCATCCTCCGTCCGTAACCCGTGCCATCCGCGCCCGCCAACTCTGCCCGTCAACCGGCGCTGGTCTTCATCTTCATCACGCTGTTTCTCGACATCCTCGGCATCGGGCTGATCGTGCCCATTCTGCCGAAGCTCGTGGAGCAGTTCACTGGCGGAAGCATCGCTTCAGCCTCGCACATTTACGGGCTGCTGGCGGCGCTGGCCGGCCTGATGCAATTCATCTTCGCGCCAATGCTCGGGAGTTTGTCGGACCGCTTCGGTCGCCGGCCGGTAATTCTGCTGTCGCTGTTCGGCTCGGGACTCGACTACTTGCTGCTGGCGTTTGCGCCAAACCTCGCGTGGTTCTTCGTAGGCCGGATCATCGCCGGCATCACGAGCGCGAACTTCTCGGCGGCGACGGCTTACATTGCTGACATCAGCCCGCCTGAAAAACGTGCGGCGAACTTTGGCATCATCGGCGCGGCATTCGGGCTGGGCTTCATCGCTGGCCCGGCGCTCGGCGGCGTGCTGGGCAACGTGGACTTGCGCATGCCGTTCTTCGTGGCGGCAGGGCTGACCATGCTGAACTGGTTCTACGGCCTGCTCGTGCTGCCGGAGTCGCTCAAGCCGGAGAACCGACGCGCCTTCTCCTGGAAGCGCGCGAATCCCGTCGGCGCACTGCTGGCGCTGAAACGCTATCCCGTTGTCTTCGGACTCACCGGCACTTACTTCCTGATGAACCTCGCGCATCAGGTCTTCCCGAGCACATGGGTGCTCTATACGAGCTACCGCTACAACTGGACGCCGGGGCAAACTGGACTCTCGCTGGCGATGGTCGGTCTGACGTCCGCGATTGTGCAGGGCGGCCTCACGCGCGCCATCATCCCGCGCCTCGGAGAGCGCCGCTCCGTGACCGTCGGTCTGACCATCAGTGCCGTGGGTCTCATCGCCTACGGCCTCGCGACAGAAGGCTGGATGGCCTACGTCGTAATCGCGGTCGCGTCACTCTCCGGCATCAGCGGACCTTCAGTGCAAGGGCTGATCTCCCGCAGTGTCGGCGCGAACGAGCAGGGTGCTGTGCAGGGCTCGTTGAGCAGCCTGTCGAGCGTGGCCGGGGTCTTCGGACCGCCGCTGGCCACGGGCTTGTTTGGCTACTTTATCAGTGCCAGTGCACCGGTGAAACTGCCGGGCGCGGCGTTCTTCTTCAGCAGTGCGCTGACCATCGCGGCCATGCTGCTGGCGGTGCGCTCGTTCCGACGCGAGCCGCCGCAGCCAAGCGCTGCAGTCGAGCCGGAGTTGCGTGCGGACTCGGCAGGGGGATAATCGCGGCATGAAATCCGTCGCCGTCATCGGAGCTTCCACCGACCGCAGCAAATTCGGCAACAAGGCCGTGCGCGCCTACGTGCAGCAAGGTTTTACCGTGTGGCCGGTGAATCCCAAGGAGCCCGTCGTCGAGGGCTTGCCCGCGTTCGCGAGCATTGCGGATGTGCCGGAGCGACCGAACCTCGTAAGCGTGTATCTGCCCCCGCCCGTCGTGTTGAAAGTGCTTCCTGCCATTGCTGCGAAAGGTTGCGACGAACTCTGGCTCAACCCCGGCACCGAGTCGCCAGAGGTGCTCGCGGAGGCCGAGCGACTGGGGCTGAACGTGATTCAAGCGTGCAGCATCGTGAGCGTGGGTGTCTCGCCGGCGACGCTGTGAGCGAGAGCGCGGGCAGGGGCGTCCGCATTCCGGTCATTTCGTGGCGGGGAAACTTTCCTCCACCAGCTTCACCTGCTGCGGACGCAGCGTGTGGACGGAGAACTTCGCCGCCGTGCGTTGGAACAGTTCCGGCTCCCCGCGCGTGCCCAACGCGGCGATACGTTGCACTTGCGCCGCCGCGCTGATCACGTCTCCGTGCGCCACGCGTGCGGTGTGCGGCGAGCCGTTCATGCTTGCGAGAATGTCTGCGAGATGACTCGGCTCCGGGCCGATGTAGAGCACGGGCGCGCCGACGGTGAGGATGTTGTAAATCTTGCACGGATGAATCGTGCCTACGAACGGATCGCCCATCACCGCCACGTGCAAATCCGCCGCCGAGAGCGAGCCGGCGAGTTCCTTTAGCGGCAGGTAAGGCAGGCAGAGAATGTTTTTCAACCCGTTGTCGGCGGCGAATTTTTGCACCTTCGGATGCTCGCTGCCACCGCCGACGAAGCAAAAGACGAAACGCGGATCGCCAGCGAGCTGGCGCGCGGTCTCCATCAGCGTCGTGAGCGGATGCACGGGACTGTGGTTGCCGGAATACATCACGACGAACTTGTCCGTCAGCCCGTGCGCGGCGCGGAACTTCGCGCGTCCCCTGGCATCGAAGTGAACCGCTTCATCGTGCGCCCACGGCGGGATGATCACGACGCGGTCGCCGTGGATACCCTTCGCGACGATACGTTCCTTCATGTAGCGGTCGAGCGCGATGATGCGATGCGACTGCCGCAGACTGAAGCGCGACATCGTTTCCAACGCGCGGGTCGGCAGGCTGCCGGGCTTCAGCCAACCGGCGGCAACGGCTTCGTCCGGGTTCATGTCCATCACCCAGTAAAACAGTTTCGCGCCGCGCAACCGGCAGAACCACGCGGCGAGATAGGAAACCAACGGCGGCGAAGTCAGCGCGACGACGGCATCGTAGCGCGGCAGGGTGAGCAGCCGCAACGTGGTCACAGCGCTGAAGAAGCCGAAGTCCGCCGCGCGCCGCCACAACGCGGTCTTGCCGAAGCCCGTGGCGGGTAGCCGCCGGATGTCGATGCCCTGCCAGGTTTCGCGCGCCGCGAACCGTTGCTCGGGCCGGTCATACGCGCGTCGGCTGGCGATGGCGGTGACTTGGTGCCCGCGCTCCGCCAGCCCGGCGCCGAAGTCGGACAAGTGCTGCGCCGTTGACGCCACGTCAGGGTGGAAGCACTGATTGAGCAACAGGATGCGCATCGGTGAAAAGAAACGCGCCGACGCTAACGAGTCGGCGCGTGCGGAGAAAGCCGGGGTTCTGCGGCTACTTCGACTTCGCCTTGGCGACCATCTGGTCGTAGATCCACGCGTAAGTCTTCTCCATGCCGGTGCGCAGCGGGATCGAGGGCTCCCAGCCGAAGACGCGTTGGATGAGCGTGTTGTCCGAGTTGCGGCCGTTGACGCCCTTGGGCGCGTCGAGCTTGTAGTTGCGTTTGAGCTTGAGCCCGGCGATGGACTCGGTGATGTCCACGAGCTGGTTGATGGTGACCTTCTCGGAGCTGCCGATGTTGATGGGCTCGACGTAATCGCTGTGGGTCAGCATCTGCGTGCCCTTGAGGCAATCGTCGATATACATGAACGAGCGGGTCTGGTTGCCGTCGCCCCAGATTTCGATCTCGTGCTTGCCGGAGAGTTTGGCGGCGATGACCTTGCGGCACACGGCGGCGGGTGCCTTCTCGCGGCCGCCGTCCCACGTGCCTTCGGGGCCATAGACATTGTGGTAACGCGCGACGCGGGTCTTCACGCCGTAGTCCTCGCGGAAGTGGCGGCACATGCGCTCGCTGAAAAGTTTCTCCCAGCCGTAGCCGTCCTCGGGCATCGCGGGGTAGGCATCTGCCTCGGCGAGGCCGGTGATGGTGGGATCTTTCTGCTTGTCGCCGTTGTAAACGCACGCGGACGAGGCGTAGAAGAAGCGGTCCACGCCGGCGGTCTTCGCCGCCATGAGCAGGTGTGTGTTAATGAGCACGCTCAACATGCAGAGCGCCTTGTTGTTCTCAATGAAGCCCATGCCGCCCATGTCGGCGGCGAGATTGTAAACGACGCTGGCTCCCTGCATCGCGCGCTCGCACGCGGCCTTGTCCTGAAGGTCCAGGACGAGATTCTCCACGCCGTCGAACTTCTGATACCAGTGGTCGAAGGTCTTGATGTCCACGCTGCGGATAGGGCCGATGCCCTGCCGCCGCAAGTCCGCCACCAGATGGCCGCCGATGAAGCCGCCACCGCCGCATACCACCGTCACGTTGTTTTTCATGTATTGTTGCGTCCGTCGGATGTCCGCCTGTCTGGGCGAACATGCGAAACGTTGTTAAGACTGCCGCGAACGCAGTCAAAGGGAAATCAGTTTTTGCCTGACCGACCCGGCCCACCCCGGACACCATCAACTCCACCGCGCGATGCGGCTGTCGAGCTGGAAGAGCTGGCCGGAAATGTTCTGTGTCGTCGCGAGAAAGGCGGCGAACCGTGCGACTTCCGCAAGGTCGTTGAGCCGGCCGAGTGCGTTGGCGGCGGCGAAGGCCGCGAGTTGTTGCGGCGTCAGGCCGGCGATCATCTGAGTAGGCAACACGCCGGGCAGGAGTGCGTTCACGCGGACATTGCGGGAGCCGACCTCCTTCGCGAGCGAAGTGGTGAGGCCGAGCAGGCCGGCCTTGGCGGCGGCGTAGTTGGCCTGGCCAGTATTGCCGGTGCGTGCGCTGAAGGAGGCGATGTTCAGAATGTGGCCATCGCGCTGTTTGAGCATGGGCCGCAGCACGGCCTGTGCGCAGAGGAACGCGCCCTTGAGGTGCACGTCGAGCACGCGCTGCCAGTCGTCGTCGCCGAGGTGCCAGGACCAGTTGTCCGCGAGCAAGCCGGCGTTGTTGATGAGCAAGTCGATGCGTTGCCAGCGGGTAAGGATGGCAGCGACCGCGTCCGCGACGTTTTCCCGCGCGGTCACGTCGAGGCGCAGCGGGTAAAGCTGCTCGGCTTCAGGGTGGACATTCTCGCGATGAAAACCGGCAGCCACGCGCCAACCCTGGGCCAGCAATTCCGCTACGAACGCCCGGCCCAGTCCGCCGGAGGCACCGGTGACAAGGGCGACGCGGAGAGATGCGGCCGGCTCGCTCATGGGCGTCAGGTGGCGGGCGTAATGGCCCAGGTGCCACCGATCATCACGCCGGTCACGGCGGGTGGGGCGTGAACGATGGTCTCGGTGGCTGCGATCAACGGAGGCACTGCACGCAGGACGATCAGGTCCGCGTGAGCACCGCGGTCGAGCTGGCCCACTTTGCTACGGAGGCCGAGCGCGGCGGCGGCGTTGCGGGTGACGAGGTCGAGAAACTCCTCGGGCGCGAGGCCGGGATGTTGCGCGGCGAAGGCGCGGAGTTCGGCGAAGAGATCGAGTTCGGGCTTGCGGCGGTTTTCCTTGGCGATGCTCGCGAGGCTGTCGGTGCCGAGGCAGAGGTTCACGCCAGCATCGTGAAGTTCGCCGAAAGGAAACGGCTCGTGCCGGAAGAAGGCGTGGCTGCGCGGGCAATGCGCCACGTGCGCGCCCGCGCGGGCGAGCAGGCGCGCATCGCCCGGCGCGAGGTGGTTGACGTGAACGGCGAGGAAGCGGGGGTCGAGCAGTTTTAGCGCGGCGAGCTGCTGCACGGGCGAGCGCAGGCCGCAATCGCTCATGTCACGCCCGTTCTTACGCAGCCAGTCGAACATCGCGCCGCGGCCCTGCGCGAACATGCCAAACTCGGTGCCGGATTCCGCGACGTGCATGGTGAGCGGCCAGCGCGCCCGGTGGGCGGCGCGGCGCGCGAGCTTCAACAACTCTGGGTTCGTGGTGTAGAGCGCGTGGGGCGAGAGCGCGGCGCGGCACCGGCCCGCCGGGAGTTCATGGATTTTGCGGCCCGCCTGCCGCACGAGCGTGGCCGGGCGTTGACGGCGGCGGACGGAGATGAGTTCGAGGAACGACACCACGCGCAACGGCGTCGCGTCCCAGACTTCCGGGAGCAGCTCGGGCACGGCCTCGACATCCGCAACGGTCGTGCAGCCAGAGCGCAGCAGTTGCTCTGCTCCGCGCAACCAGGACGCAGCGAAGTCGCTGTAGCTCCACGCGGCCTTGAGGGCGACGATGGCTTGGATCCAGTCGAGGAAATGCCGTGGCGGCGGGATCGCGCCGGCCATGTCGGTGTAGTCGAGATGGCAGTGGGCGTTGACGAGGCCGGGCAGTAGCACGACCTCGCCGAGATCCTGGACCTGGGCAGGAGCCTTGCGCCGAAGCTCTGCCCAGCGGCCGAGGGCGGCGATGCGGCCCCGCGAAACAAAAACCGCACCGTCCTCAATGGCCGGTTGGGAAACCGGCACGACGATGCGGGCGCGCAGGGCGACGGTCGTGGGACGGGCCATCAGGTTCCGCGCCGGCTCTCTTTGCTGCGGGCGGCGACGCTGTGAGTCTTCGCCTTGGACTTGCCGTGACGCTTGCGGATCTGCTGCTCGATCTTCTTGCTGACGGCATCAATCGCCGCATAGAGGTCGGCTTCATGGTCTTCGGCGAAGAGGTCGGGGCCGCGCACGCCGATGCGCATGGAGCAGCCGAAGGCCTTGGCCGGGTCGCGGGTGTCGTCGTGTTCGATGGTGACGCGGGCATCGATCGTCCAGCGGTCGAAGTGCTCGAGCTTGTCAATCTTGGCGAGGATGTGGTCCTCGATGGCTTTGGTCAAAGTGACGTTGTGGGTTGAGAGAATCAACTTCATGGCGGGAGCTTGGCGGCGGACGCGCGGGAAATCCAGCCGGGAATTGGCGAAGGCTGGGCCTATTTCTGCTGCGCGGCGAAGATACGCGCTTCCTGCTCGGTGATTTTGCCGTCGCCGTTGGTGTCACAGCGGCGGACGGCGGCGTTGAAGGCGGTGTTCTCCGAGTCCTTCTCCGTGCGCTGTGCATGGATGATGACGGGGATGGTGAACGTGGTGATCTTCTCGTTGCGCTGACGGGATTCGGGCGACCTGGTGAAGGCCTCGTAGAAAATGCGGGCCGCCGCGTCGTTCTCGAACTCCACTTTGATGCGCTCCGTCTCGCGATAGACAGTTTCCTTGGTGGCGATGCAGGCGGTCAACGACGCGGCCACGAGGGCCAAAAGGGCGAAACGAAGGAGGCCAGTTTTCATGTTGAGTGCCAGACATGCTGGGCGGGCAAGGTTTCGCTGAAAGTGCGGTCCGAAGCAAGGTTCACAAACCGCGCGCCAACGTCCAGACCAGCACGTCGCCCGCGCCGCTCGCGCGCAGCACACGGGCAACGGCACTGGTCGTCGCCCCGGTGGTGAGCACGTCGTCGAGCACGACAAGGCGCTCGGCTGGACGAGGTCGGTGCGCACCGGCACGCCGAGCGCGCGGGCCAGCGGTGCGGCAAGCCGCTCGGCCTGGTTGAACTCACGTTCGCGTTGCTTCACCGGATGCAGCGGCACAGGGACGATGCCGGCAATGTTTTCCGCTTGGAGCACGGGCTGGGCGACGCGCACGAGCAGGTCGGCGAGAAATGGCTCGAACCACAGCGCGCGGCTGTATTTGTAGCGGTGGATCACGTCGCGCAGAAAGTCGTTGGCGACCATCGATGAACGTGCCCAGCGGAAATGCAGTTCGAGATCGCGGCAGTTCGAACACTCGAACGCGGTGGTGATGTCGCCGGGATAGGGCAGGCCGCAGCGCTCGCAGCAGGGCGGAACGATGAAGCGCACCTTTTGCCAGCAGGCCGGACAGACATAGCCCTCGGCCGGCGTCGCGCGCTGGGCGGTGCAGAGCTGGCAGACCGGCGGGTAGAAGAACGCCAGGCCGGCATCAAGCCAGTCACGGGTTTGGGCCGAGAGGGCGTTCATGGGCGACTGCGGGAGATTGCCCGAGAAGCCGCGACCGCGCAACGCCGACGAGCAACGCGCCCATGACGAACAGCGTGAGCCATCCATCCACCAGCTTGTCCGTGCCCCAAAAGGCACCGCCCGCCGTCGGGCTCGTAACCGTCACGGTCTTGAAAACTTTCAGCCAAAAGACCCAGCCGGCGTGCAGGCCGACGCTGAACCACAAGCTCCCCGTGCGGTGATAGGCCAGCGCTAGCACCGCGCCACCGACAGTGAGCGTGAGCGCGGGCAGCAGGTTTTCCGGCGCCATGACGCCCCGCATCATCTGCGGCAACAGCGTCAGCCCGGACGCCCAGTCCACCGGGCCGACGAATTCGACGCGGGCGAGGAAATGCAGCGCCGCGTAAAGGGCGCTGCTCAGTCCCAGCGCCACTGGCAATCTAGTCGCTTGCCGCAGCGCACCGAAGATGACGCCGCGAAAGAACAGTTCCTCGACCAGCGCGACGACCACAGCGGAGAGTGTCGCGTTAAGGAGCAGTTTCACGACGGTGGCAAGCGGCAGGTTGAAATTGGCGCTCCGCACGCCGACCAGCACCAGTCCGAGCGCGGCGAGGAGCAGCGAGCCGAAGCCGACGACCAGTCCGAGGGAGAGTTGCCGACGGCTGACAGGCGTCCACGCCAGGCCCACGGCCCGCAGGCTCGTGAGCTGGAGCGAGCGGGCAAGCGGCCACAACCCAGCGAGTGCCACCACCAGCAGGCAGCGGTTGAGGTAACGGTGAAAGGGCTGCTGGGCCAGACCCTTGATCCAGGTGACTTCGCCGGCGAACCATTGGCCCAGTTGAAAAAACCACGGAGCCACCAGCGTGGCGACCAGAAGCACCCCCAAGAAGTAGGCGAGAAGGATTCCGGCGGCGCGCACGTGCGGATTAAGCGGTCTTGCGAAACAGCCGCCAAGCGGATATTGCTGCCCAGCTCTTACGGAAGGAGGAATAAAGTCGAGCCTTGTCCCTCCTAGTGTAACGCGCATCGCTGTCGATGCGTCTCTGTGCGGGGCGACAACAGCCCCTTTGTCATTGACCATGTCACCACTCGGCATCTTCCGCCGCAAACAAAAGCCAACGGTTCACGATCCGAATGCGCCGCATTTGTTTGGCGAGTATTCGCTCCACGAACTGATCAACCGCGGCGGCACGGCGGAGATCTGGACGGCGACTGATTCAGAGGGCCACACGTTTGCCCTGCGCCGGCTGCTGGGCAACGGCACCGTCGACAAGGAGGCGCGGAAGCAATTCCGGCACGGGCTCGACGTGCTCGAGAAAATCCACGGGCACCCCTTCATCATCGGCTATCACGGACACGGAAAAGTTGATGGCGTGGACTATGCCCTGCTGGAAAGGGTTGAGGGTTCCAACCTCAAGCACCGCATTACCAAGAGCGATCCGATCCTCGGCGAGTTCGTCGGCAACATTCTCATCGACATGGCCCAGGCGCTGGAGCACATGCACGAAAAGGGCTTCATCCACCTGGACTTCAAGCCAGAGAACGTCCTCGTGACCAACGGCGGTGACATCCGGCTGGTGGACTTCGATCTCGCCCAGCCCTTGCCCAAGAAACCGAAAAAGATGCCCAGCAACGCCGGCACGCCTGCCTACATGGCCCCCGAGCAAATCCGCCACGAGCCGCTCGACCAGCGCGCGGACCTCTTCTCCTTTGGCGTCACCGCCTACGAACTGCTCACGTTCCGCAAGCCCTTCAGCGGAGAAACGGCCGAAGCCGTGCTGCGCAAGCAACTCGACGAGAAACACTCGGTCCCGCCGCCACGCCAGTTCAACGAGGACATTCCCATCGCCGTCGAGCGCATCATCCTCAAGTGCATGGAACGCGACCCGGAAAATCGCTATCCCAACACCCACGTGCTCGTCGCCCAGCTCCAGCAGGCGCTCTACGTGAACTGAGCCCACCTTCCGGCTTGCACGCGCCGACAGACGCTTCAACCTGTCGCCCGCATGCCAATCAAAAACGCAGTCGTCACCGGAGCCGGCAGTGGAGTCGGCCAGGCCACCGCCCTCAAACTCGCCGCCCAGGGCTGGAAGGTTGCCATCCTCGGGCGCCGCGAGGAGGCGTTGAAGAACACCGTCAAGCTGGCCAAGAAACACGCCAAGCAATTCCTCATCGTCCCCTGCGACATTGGCGACGTGACGCAAGTCGCCGCAATGGCCAAGACGGTCCTGGCGAAGTTCAAAACCATCGAAGTGCTCGTCAACGCCGCCGGCACGAACATCCCGCGCCGCTCGCTCGCCGAGCTTTCGCTGGAGGATTACCACGCCGTCATCGACGCCAACCTCCACGGCTCCTACTACTGCGCACAGGCCTTTCTGCCGCAAATGCGCGCGCGCAAATCCGGCACCATCGTCAATATCGTCTCCGAGGCCGGCCTCAAGGCCAGCCCCAAGAGCGGCCCCAGCTACGTGCTTTCCAAGTTCGGCCAGGCCGGCCTCACGCAGTGCATCAACGCCGAGGAACGCGTCAACGGCATCCGCGCTTGCTCGATCTTCCCCGGTGACATCGACACCGAACTGCTCGGCAAGCGCCCCGTCGTCCCCGACGCAGCCGCGCGTGCGAGGATGATGAAGCCCGAGGACATCGCCGACTGCGCCCTGCTGGCCATCAACCTTCCGTTCCGCTGCGTCGTGGAGGAAATGCTGGTGCGGCCGGGGTGACAAGTTCACTTCACCACAGAAGCACAGAGGGCACACAGAGCGCCGAAATGGAGGCGGGCAAGCACCGGTTCCCGTTTCTTCTCTGTGATGTCTGTGTCTCTGTGGTGAAACCAACTCCGGGCGCGATTGACGCATCCCGGCTTTCAGGCTTTCCTCTCCGCACGTTCAACCGCGCCCACGCATGACACCCAAGTTCCTCCCGCTCTGCCTCCTCCTCGTGCTGCTCACGCTCCCCGCGCGCGCGCAAAAAGTTCCGGTCATCGAGAAGACCCTCTCCAACGGCATGCGCCTGCTCCTGCTTCCGCGCCATGACGAGCCGACCGTCGCGGGCGGCTGGGTCGCCCACGTGGGCAGCGCCAACGAGCGGCCCGGCATCACCGGCATCGCGCACCTCTTCGAACACATGATGTTCAAGGGCACGCCCACGCTCGGCACGAAGGACTACAAGAAGGACGTGGAAATCATCAACGAGCAGGAGCGCGTGCGGGACTTGATGCGGCAGGAGGAATCCGTGATGCGCACGCTCTGGCGCCGCGGGGAAATCACCGACCTGCTCAACCCCGATACCTGGACGCCGCGCTACAAAGAGCTGCAAGCCCAGTTCAAGAAGCTCGTGGACGCGCAGCGCGAAATTCTCGTGAAGAACGAGTTTGACCGCGTTTACACCTCGAACGGTGGCTCGCAGATGAACGCCTACACCAGCCAGGACGTGACCGTCTATTTCATCACCGTCCCGGCGAACAAGCTCGAGCTGTGGATGTGGATGGAAAGCGGCCGCCTGCTCGCGCCAGTCTTCCGTGAGTTTTACGCGGAGCGCGACGTGGTCTTCGAGGAACGCCGGATGCGCACGGAGTCAACGCCCACGGGCCGCATCGAGGAAGCGTTCTGGGCAATGTTCTGGGAATCGCACCCTTATTCCTGGCCGGTCGTCGGCTGGCCGTCCGACATCCCCGCCATCTCGAAGAAGCAGGCAGATGAGTTCTACGCGCTCTACTACGCGCCGCAGAACCTCACCACCGTGCTGGTCGGTGACTTCGACCCCGACCAGGCCACCGCGCTGGCCGAGAAGTATTTTGGCCGCATCCCGCGCGGGAAGGAGGCCGCGCCCGACGTCGTCACGCTCGAAATCAAGCAACCCGCCGAGAAGCGCATGAACGGCGAGGCGGACACCAACCCGCAGGTGGACATCATGTGGCACACGCCCGCCTTCGGCCACAAGGACACTTATCCGCTCGCGGTTCTTGCGCAGCTCCTTTCCACCCGCACGGGCCGCCTCTACAAGGGCCTCGTGCTCGGCTCGAAGGTCGCCACCGAGGCCTACGCCCAGCAGCACGCGATGCGTTGGGCGAGCCTGTTCAACGTCGGCGGCGAAGTTACGGACGGCAAAACACCCGCCGACCTTGAGGCCGGCCTGCTCGCCGAGATCGAGAAAATCAAAACCACCGAAGTGCCGCCGGAGGAGTTGCAGAAGGTGAAGAACAACTTCGCCGCAGGCGAATACCGCAAGCTCTCCAACAACCACGCCATCATGCAGGCGCTGCTGCGCTACGATGGCCTCGGTCGCTGGCAAGAAATCAACGAGGCCGGCCCGAAGCTCCAGGCCGTCACCGCCGCCGACGTGAAACGCGTGGCCGAGACTTACCTCACCAAGGACAACCGCAACATTGCCTCCATCGTCCGCAAAACTGGCAAGAATGCCAGCGAGGATCCAGACCTTGCGGGCCTCTCACCGCAGCAGTTGCCCGCAGTGCGGCAGTTCCTTGGCCGGCTCGCCGAGGAGAAGAATGTCGAGGCGCTCAAGGCCCGCCTGAAGCAGATGGAGGAGCAGTCCGCCAAGGCCGACGCAAAGAACCAGCAGTTCCTGACCATCCTAAAGAAGAAGACGGCCGAACGCATCGCCGAGCTGGAGAAGAAGTAACCCACCACTTTCCCATGAAGCAGACCCGAATCCTCGCCTTGCTTGCTTGTTCCGTGGCCGCGCTCGGCGCAAACGCCGCCGACATCCCGGACCGGCCGGAGAAGCTCAAGTATCCCGCGCTCAACTACTCACCGCCGGATGCGAAACAGTTCCGCGTCGCGCTCAAGGCCGGGCCGGTCGCCTACGTCGTGCCCGACCGCGAGCTGCCGCTGGTGAACATTTTCATCCTCGTCCGCACGGGTGATTACCTCGACCCCGTTGGCAAGGAAGGGCTGGCTGGCATCACCGGCTACTTGCTAGCGCGCGGCGGCACCAAGTCCAAGACGGCCGAAGACCTGGAAGAACGCCTCGCCTTCCTTGCCGCGAGCCTGAACTCCGCTGTCGGCGACACCCAGGGCAGCGTCAGCTTGAACCTGCTCTCAAAGGATCTCGACGAGGGCTTCGCCATCC
Source organism: Pseudomonadota bacterium (assembly GCA_009922615.1). Classification (GTDB taxonomy): domain Bacteria; phylum Verrucomicrobiota; class Verrucomicrobiia; order Limisphaerales; family SXTU01; genus SXTU01. Next base: position 25,010 of record RFVF01000019.1, on the reverse strand, counting down.
TGCGCGAGATGCTCACCGCGCCGCGTTTCCAAGACGACAAGCTCGCGCTCCGCAAGCAGCAGTCGTTGCAAGCCATGAAGCAACGCAACGATGACGCGGCGGACATCGAGCAGCGCGAGCGTCGCTACCTCGCTTACGGCGAGGGTTTCTACTTCAACCGCCACAGCACGCAGGCCTCGCTGGAGTCCCTCACCCGCGCCGACCTCGAAGGCTTCCACAAGCGGTGGTTCCACCCGAAGAACTTCGTTGTGGCAGTGAATGGCGACTTCGAGGCCGCCGCGATGACCGCGCGGCTGGAGAAGCTCTTCGCCGCGTGGCCCTTCACCGGCGAAGTCCCGCCGCCCGTGCCGACCGAGCGCAAGTTCGCCGCACCCGGCGTTTACCTCGTGAACAAAGAAGTGAACCAGGGCCGCGTGACGATCCTGCTGCCCGGCATTCAGCGCGACGACCCCGACTTCCCGGCGACGCAGGTGATGAACGACATCCTCGGCGGCGGCGGCTTCACCTCGCGCATCATGAACCGCGTCCGCTCGGACGAAGGGCTGGCCTACTCGGCGGGCAGCGGCTTCCCCGGCGGCGTGTATCACCCGATGAGCTTCCTCGCGGCGTTTCAGTCCAAGTCGCGAACCGTGGCCTACGCCACGAGCATCGTCTTGGAGGAGATGCGGAAAATCGCCACCGAAACCGTGACCGACGAGGAGTTGAACACGACCAAGAAGCAGTTCATCGAGACGTTTCCGCAGACCTTCGCGACGAAGCGGCAGGTGGCCGGGACGCTCGCGGGTGACGAGTTCACCGGCCGTTTTGCCAAGGAACCGGACTACTGGAGGAACTACCGCTCGAAGATTGACGCCGTGACCAAAGCGGACGTGCAACGCGTGGCGAAGAAATTCCTCACGCCAGACAAGGTGGTCATCCTCGTCGTCGGCACGAAGGAGGAAATCCTCAAGGGGCATCCCGATCACCCGGTGAAGCTCGAATCGCTCGGCGGCGGCCGCCTCGTGGACCAGCCCTTGCGCGACCCGCTGACGATGAAGCCGGTGACGAAGTAGTCCGCCCTACAACCCCATCAGCCCGCGCTGCCACTTGAGCAGCAACTCGTCCGGTTTGCTGCCGTTCCGCGAGAGCCATTCCAACGTCTGCTTGCTCGCGATCAACGTCGGGTCAATGCCCAGCTCCGTCGCGCGCCGGTCGCGGATGGCCTTGAAGCGATCGAACCGCGCGTGCTCCGCATCCGTGGGATGATACGACACGCCGCGCAGTTTTTCCGGGCACTCGGCCAGCGGCACGTGCAGGCCCTTGGCCACGGCATTTAACACCGCCTCGCGACGGTGCGGAGCGAAGCGGCGCGGCAGCAGCGGGTCCAGCGGCGCGTCGTCCACGGCGGCAATCGCTATGTCGAGCAGCGCATCATGGCTCAGGAGGAAGAACGGCGGGCGGTTGCAGCGCGTGGCCTCCCGTTCGCGCCAATGCCAAAGCTCGCGGAGCACGGCAAGTTCCTCGCGCGTCAGCCGGGCCGAGCCTTTCAGCCGCCACTCGCGATCGGGATCCGGCTCCGGCAGCACCGCGCACTCGGCCACGAGTGCGGCACAACTTTCCTCCAGCCAGGCAAGCCGGCCCTTGACCACCAATTGTTCGCGAAGACTTGCGACCAGCGGATGCAGGTAGCGCGTGTCATTGCGCGCATATTCTTCCATCCGGGGCGTCAACGGACGCTGCGCCCAATCGGCTTTCTGCGGACCTTTCTCCAGTTTCACCCCGAGCGCCTGCCCCACCAGATCCTGCAGGCCGAATTTCATCACGCCCAGCAGCCGCGCGGCGATCATGGTGTCAAAGATCGCGTGGGGCACAAAGTTGTGATGCTCGCGCAGCAGCCGCAGATCGTAATCGCTCCCGTGCAAGAGCAGCTCGCGCGTGCGCAACGTCTCCCACAGCGGCGCGAGGTCGAGGTCTGCCAGCGGGTCCACCAACACGTCCGCGCCGGGGATGCTGAACTGGAGCAGGCAGAGCTTGGCCGGGTAGGCGTGCAAGCTGTCCGCCTCCGTATCCAACGCGATCCACTCCGCCGCGCGCAGGCGGGGCAGGAAGTCAGCGAGCTGGTGAGCGGTGGCAATCACGGGCGACAGGATAAACTCCAAATCCCAAGCTCCAAGCTCCAAAGAAACCCCAAGCTCATAACTTCAAAGCCACTCGTCCCGCTCGGTGTTTGGTCATTGGCGCTTCTTCGGAGCTTGGAGCTTGAGATTTCTTCTCCTAGTTTTTCGCGCATGAGTCTCTTCGCCGCCTTCGCTGCGACCGTCGCACGCCGCCGTTACCACCCGGCCATCTTCTGGGGCGAGGCGCAACTGGCCTACGATTGGATTGCGCAGCGCGCGGCGTGGCTCGCGCGCACGCTGGCGAAGGACTTCGGCATCCAGCCCGGCGACCGCGTGGCCGTATGGCTCAAGAACTGCCCGGAGTTTCCCGCCACACTATTCGGCGTCTGGCGCGCGGGCGGCGTGGTGGTGCTGGTAAACAATTTTCTCAAGCCCGAGGAAGTCGCCTTCATCCTCGCCGACTCCGGCGCGCGCACCGTCATCACCGACCACAGCCTCGCGGAGAATCAGGCAAAACTCGCCGCGCTCAGACCCGAGTTGAAGTTTCTACACGTCGAAGATTTTGCCGCGCTCGCGGAGGCAGAGGCGCCCGCGCCCAGCACGTTGACGTCCGCCGACCTCGCCGCGCTGCTCTACACCTCCGGCACCACGGGCCGACCCAAAGGCGCGATGCTCACCCACGGCAACCTGCTCTCAAATGTCTGCAGTTGTTTTACCTGTCTTGATTTTCGCGACGAGGATCGCCTGCTCGTGCTGCTGCCGCAGTTCCACAGTTTCATGTTCACCGTCGGCACGCTCTGCCCGCTGCTCAAGGGCGCGAGCATTGTGCTGGTGAAGTCCGTCAGCCCGTTCAAACACGTGCTCGAGGACATCATCCACCGCCGGGCCACGATGCTGCCCGCCGTGCCCCCGATCCACCGCGCGCTCGCGGGCTTGCCGCCGGGCGTCGAGCTGCCGTCGCTGCGACTGTGCGTCAGCGGCGGCGCGCCGCTGCCGCTCGAAGTATTGCACCAGTTTCACGCGCGGTTCCCGAAGCTTCCGCTCATCGAAGGCTACGGCCCGACCGAGAGCAGCCCGGTGGCGACGGTGAATCCCATCTTCGGCACACCCAAGGCGGGCAGCGTCGGCCTGCCAATCCCCGGTGTGGAGTTGAGCATCCGTGATGACAACGGCAACGAACTCCCGGTGGGCACAACGGGAGAGTTGTGCATTCGTGGACCGAACGTAATGCGCGGCTACTGGAACCAGCCGGAGGAAACCGCGTTGGTCCTCCGTGATGCGTGGCTCTACACCGGCGACCTCGGCCATCGCGACGCCGACGGCTTTTATTTCATCACCGACCGCAAGAAGGACATGCTGCTGGTCAACGGCATCAACGTCTATCCGCGCGAGGTCGAGGAGGTCATCCACCGGTTCCCGGGCGTCAAGGACGCGGCCGTCATCGGTGTGCCGGATGCCCGGCGCGGCGAGCAACCGCTGGCCTTCGTAGTGTTGGCGGAGGGTGTGACGCTCGACGAGAAGGCGCTGCACGACTTCGTGCGCGAGAAGCTGGCGGATTACAAGGTCCCACGCCACTTCCGCGTGCTGCCCGCGCTCCCGCGCAACGCGACGGGCAAGGTGCTCAAGACGACCCTGCGGGAAATGGCGAAGTGAGCCGTCAGTTCTCCCGGATTTTGCCTTCCTTGATGAGCTTCCGCAGCTTGGGCGCGATGACGATGCTGCAATAACCGTTTCGATTGAAGTTCAGGTTGAAGTAATTCTGGTGGTAATCCTCCGCCGCGTAGAAATTTTTCAGTGGGGCAATCTCGGTGACAATCGGATCCTTCCAGCCGGGCTGCGCCTTCTTCTTCGCCTCCTCAGCGGCGAGCTTTTGCGCGTCGTTCGCGTAGAAGATGCACGAGCGATACTGCGGTCCGCTGTCCGCGCCCTGGCGGTTCAGCGTGGTCGGGTCGTGCGCCGCGAAAAAGACTTCCAGCACGGTGGCGAGGGAAACCTGCTTCGGGTCGAACTCGACTTGGATCACCTCCGCATGCCCGGTGGTCTTGGTGCAAATCTGCTCGTAAGTTGGGTTCGCTACGTGACCGCCAGAGTAGCCGGAGACGACTTTCTTCACGCCGTTCACGCGTTGCAGAACGGCTTCCGTGCACCAGAAGCAGCCGCCGCCCATCACGATTTTTTCCGTGCCGGACGGCGCGGTGGCGGGTTTGGCGGCGTCATTCGGTTTTGGTGAATCAGCGGCGTTCATGGTGAGAGCGAGCGCAGGCAGCGCGGTGAGGAGCGGGAGGAAGGAGCGGCGGTTCATGGTTGAGGCGCAGTCCAAACGGGCCGCGCGATGGATTCGACGTGTCAGCGGCGGAAACTTTACACGCGGAATGGTGAGCAGCGAGTCAGAACTGGCTCGGAGTCCAGACCTCAGCCGGCCAAACCTCGCCGCCTCCGGACGCGTTCGCGCGGAACGCCAAGCTCTTCCGTTCTTCACGCGCGACCTTTGGGTAAGGCAACTGCAGCTTCATGGATGATCTCGCCCCCTGAAGGCTGGACTCCGAACCGCCGTCCGGCTTGCGTCTGGCTGCCGGACGTATTGAATTCCCATTGCACATGAAACTAAACCGCTTTGTCTTCACCGTCGCCGCGCTGGCCGGACTCATCTCGTTCGCCTCCGCCGCCGACTCCGCGCCCACGTTCGTTCCACCGAATCTTTTCCACCTTGCCGATACCAATCTGGAAATCACGGTCTGGGCCACGACGCCGCTGTTGAAGAATCCCACCAACATGGACACCGACCAATACGGTCGCATCTGGGTGGCCGAGGGCGTGAACTATCGCGGCCAAGGCAACCGCCAGCCCGCCGGCGACCGCATTGTCATCCTCGAAGACACCGACGGCGACGGCGTGGCCGACAAGTCCACGGTCTTCGTGCAGGAGCCGTTCCTCCGTGCGCCGATGGGCATCTGCGTCATCGACAACAAGGTCATCGTCTCGATGACGCCCGACCTCATCATCTACACGGATGTGAATCGCGACGGAAAGTTCGACCCCGCCGTGGACAAGCGCGAAGTAATTCTCAGCGGCTTCAACGGCCGTTCGCACGACCACTCGCTCCACAGCGTCACCGTCGGTCCGGACGGACAGCTCTACTGGAATGCCGGTAACTGCGGTGCGGTTTTCACCGACAAGTCCGGCAAGACCTTTCGCATCGGCAGCGCTTACGACCCAACCTACAAAGGCGGCCCCGGAGACCTCGGCTGGCGTCCGCGCGAGATCGCCGGCTCGAAGAGCGACGATGGCTTCGTGTGGATCGGTGGCTTCGCGGCGCGCATGAATCCCGACGGCTCCGGCGTGCGCGTCATCGGCCACAACTTCCGCAACAGCTACGAGCAGACGGTGACTTCGTTCGGCGACGTGTTTCAAAACGACAACGACGATCCGCCCGCGTGCCGGGTGTCCTTTCTGCTCGAAGGCGGCAACGCTGGCTTCTGCTCGGCCGATGGCAAGCGCTCGTGGCAGGCGGACCGTCGCCCTGGTCAAAGCGTCCAGACTGCCGAGTGGCGGCAGGAAGACCCCGGCACGATGCCGAGCGGCGATGTTTATGGCGGCGGCTCGCCCACGGGCATTGCGTTCGTCGAGGACAGCGCGCTCGGGGCGAAATATCGCGGCTTGCTCCTGAGCTGCGAACCGGGCCGCAACACCGTCTTCGGCTACTTCCCGAAGCCGGACGGCGCGGGCTTCAAGCTCGAGCGCTTCGATTTCCTCACCAGCAATCCCGAGGGCAAGTTCGTCGGCAGCGACTTCATCGGCGGTGCGACCACGGTCACACGCGAGCTACACACGCTCTTCCGCCCCAGCGACGTGATGGTCGGCGCGGACGGCGCGATTTACGTGGCGGACTGGTTCGACCCGCGCGTCGGCGGCCACGCCACGATGGACGACACGATGGCCGGCACCATCTACCGCATCGCGCCAAAGGGTTTCAAACCCAAGGTGCCCAAGACCGACCTCACCACACTCGACGGCGCAGCGGCCGCGTTGAGGAGCCCGGCAGTGAACGTGCGCGGCGCGGCGCATTTCGCCCTGCGCGGCTTCGGTGAAAAGGCGCGGCCAGCATTGGAGAAAATGTTGAGCGACGAGAATTCCGCCCTGCGGGCCCGTGCGATCTGGCTGTTGAGTTATTTGCCCCGGGCCAAGGCGCGGCTGCTGCAACTCATGGAGGACAAGGATGAGCAGATTCGGCTCGTCACGTTCCGCGCGATCCGCCAGCTCGAAGAACGCACGGGCAGCGGCCTACCGCATCCGTTCGAGGGCGACATGCGCGGCGCGGGCACCAACGACGGCCCGTGGTATGCGTGGCAGTCGGTCAAAGTGTGGAACGATCCGTCGCCCGCGATCCGCCGGGAGGCCGCGCTGGGCTTGCGCGACGTGGTCTGGCGCACGATGGGCGAAGGACGGAACTTCTACACGCCGGACGCGCAGCAGGCGTTCGTGTCGCTCGCGCAAAAATTCGACGGCAATGACCGCACCTACCTCGACGCGCTCGGCCTGAGCGTGCGCGGTCGTGAGGCCGCCGCCTACGATTTGCTCAAACCCTCCATGGGCAACGCCGATCCGCTCAAGTGGCAGCCGCGCTGGGCGTGGCTTGCGTGGCGGTTGCACCCGCCGCAGGCCATCGCGGACTTCCAAGTCCGCGCGCTCGCCGCGTCATTGCCCGACGCCGAGCGCAAGCGCGCGATGACCGCCATTGCCTTTAACGACTCGCGCGCTGCCGCCGAGGCGATGCTCGAAATCGCCGCGAAGACGGAGAAAGCCATCAAGGCCGATGCCATCTGGTGGTTGTTGAACTTGAAGGATCATCGCTGGAGCGCGCACGGCCTCGCCAAGGCGCTCAAGACGCGCGGCATTTACGACCCCGACAAAATCGAGCTGACCGCCATCGTCGTGCCCGAGCCGCCGAAGGTGGCGCAGCCCTTCTCCATCCCCGACATCGCGAAGCTCAAGGGCGACACGAAACGCGGCGCGCAGATCGCCACCGCGTGTTACACCTGCCACCGCATCGGCAGCGAAGGCGTGGAATACGCGCCCAATCTCACAGGCTGGGCCAGCCGCCAGCCGATTGAAGTGGTGCTCAACTCCATCATCAACCCCAGCGCCGACATCGCGCACGGCTTCAACGGCCACGAGCTGACCTTGAAAGACGGCACCGTCATCCACGGCCTCATCCTCGCCGACGCGGACCCAGTCATCATCATGTCCACCGGCGCGATTACGCAGACCGTCCCGAAGAATCGCATCAAGGAGAAGAAGCCAATGACCCGCTCGCTGATGTTGAGTGCGGAGCAGATGGGCCTGGATGCGCAGGCGCTCGCCGATGTCGTGGCGTTCCTGCGGACGAAGTAGCCGGGATTAGACCCGGCCCTTCACGAGCGACTCCACGACCGTCGGGTCGGCCAACGTGGAGATGTCGCCCAGGTTGTCCAATTCGTTCTCGGCAATCTTGCGCAGGATGCGCCGCATGATTTTGCCGGAGCGCGTCTTGGGCAGGCCTTCGGTGAACTGGATTTTCTCGGGCGTCGCGTGCGGGCCGAGGATGTCGCGGACCTTGAGGTTGATCTCCTTCTTCACCGCGTCGCTGGCCACCTGGCCGGTCTTGAGCGTGACGAAAGCGTAGATGGCAAAGCCTTTGATATCGTGCGGGTAGCCGACCACGGCGGCCTCGGCCACGGACGGGTGCGCGCCGATCGCGCCCTCCACCTCCGCGGTGCCGATGTTGTGACCGGAGACGATGAGGATGTCGTCCACGCGGCCGGTGATCCAATAGTAGCCGTCCTTGTCGCGCCACGCGCCGTCGCCGGTGAAATACTTGCCGGGGAAACGCTTGAAGTAAGTGTCCACGAAGCGCTGGTGGTCGCCGAAGACGGTGCGCATCTGGCCGGGCCAGCCGGGCTTGAGGCAGAGGTTGCCGCGCACGTCGTTGCCGAGCAGCTCATTGCCTTGGTCGTCCACGATGGCGGGTTGCACGCCGGGCAGCGGGAACGTCGCGGAGCCGGGCTTAGTCGGCGTCGCGCCGGGCAATGGTGTGATGAGGATGCCGCCAGTCTCGGTCTGCCACCAGGTGTCCACGACGGGCGCGCGTTCCTTGCCGATGACCTTGAAATACCAGTTCCACTCCGGCTCCTTGATGGGTTCGCCGACGGTGCCCAGCAGGCGGAGCGAGCTGAGATCGTGCTGGTTGGGCCACTTGTCGCCCTCCTTCATCAACGCGCGCAACGCGGTGGGTGCGGTGTAGAAGATGTTGACCTTGTGCTTGGCGATGACCGCCCAGAAGCGCCCGTAGTCCGGGTAGTTGGGCACGCCCTCGAACATCACGACGGTCGCGCGGTTGGCGAGCGGGCCGTAGATGAGATAGGAGTGGCCAGTGATCCAGCCCACGTCCGCCGTGCACCAGTAAACGTCACCCGGTTGGTAATCGAAGACGTAGTGGTGTGTGTAAGCCGCGTAGGTGAGGTAGCCGCCGGTGGTGTGCAGCACGCCCTTGGGCTTCCCGGTGGAACCGCTGGTATAAAGGATGAACAACGGGTCTTCCGCATCCATGACCTCGGGCGCACACTTCGGTGACGCAGCGGCCAGGGCGTCGTGCCACCAGACATCGCGGCCCGGCTGCATCTCGACGGGTGTTCCGGTGCGTCGCACGACGAGGATTTTCTCCACCGACGGCGTCTTGGGCGCGGCCTTGTCGGCATTGGCCTTCATCGGGATGTCGTGCTTGGTGCCGCGCACACCGGTGTCCTGCGTGATGATGGCCTTGCAGGTGGAGTCGTTGACGCGCGTGACCAGTGAGTCCGCCGAAAACGCGCCGAAGACGACCGAGTGCACCGCGCCGATGCGCGCGCAGGCGAGCACGGCCACGGCCAGCTCGGGGATCATCTGCATGTAGATGCACACGCGGTCGCCCTTGCGGACGCCGAGGGCCTTGAGTGCGTTGGCAGCGCGTTGCACCTGATCGAGCAGTTCGAAGTAGGTGATGCGGGTGTTCTCGCTCGGGTCGTTGCCCTCCCAGATGAACGCGGTCACGTCACCATGTCCGGCCTCGACGTGCCGATCCACGCAGTTGTAGCAGGCGTTGAGCTTGCCGCCGATGAACCACCCGATGCTGACGGGCTCGTGGTAGTTGACGGCGGAAAGCTGGTCCCACTTTCTGAACCAGTGGAGGCGGTTGGCCTGCTCGGTCCAGAAGCTCTCAGGATCCTTGACCGAGCGCTCGTGGGTGTCGCGGTATTCGGCGAGCGACTTGACGTGCGCGCGGGCGGAAGCGTCGGCGGGCGGATGAAAAACAGCGGTGGAAACAAGGTGCTGGCTCATGTTTGTGGCGAAAGTGCGGGCATCTTAGAAGCGAGCCGCCAAGCGTCAATCCGCGAAAGTGCCGGCACGCTATTTCTTTGGCGCGAACGGCGACGGTGGAATCTTCTTCGCCGCGGCGCGGGCGTCCTCAAAGCTCGTCACGGCCTCCTTCAACTCGATCAGTTGCCACAGCTCCGGGAAGTCGAACGCCTGCCCCGGTTGCAGCGCCGCCACCGGGCTGAACAGCTCCAGCGCCGCCATCTGGTCGTTCCACGAAAACTCCACCGTGTGCCCCGCGCCCGCATACGCCGCGCCGCGCCACGTTGGGAAAAACTTCACGAAGAGCAGTTTGCCTCGCACGTAGGCCACCCAGCCCACGGCCGTGTCCAAGCCAAGCTTGCCCGGTGCGCCCGCCGCCTGCACCACGAGCCAGTCACCAGTGACGCTCGCGTTGGGCAGAGTCGGCTGCTCGCCATCGAAGAACGAGCCCGCCTCCGCCACGCGCAGCACCGCCCAGCCGGCGCGGTGGCGACTCTGCCGGGGTAACGGCGCGAAGAAAAAACCACCGGCCGGACACAACGTGCGATCATGGAGATGGTGCCGCGTCGGATTGGGCGACGCGTTGACCATGCGCTGCACCACGCCCAGCGCGCCGGTATCGGGGTCGAGGGTGAAGCTCTTGAGCAGCCGCAGACCGGTCACGACGTCCAGCGGGCTGGCCGTCTCGACTGTGTGGTCGCGCGGGGCGACGAAGTCGTGCGGTCCCAGCCACACCCCCTGCCGCTCCAGCGCACCGAGCAGCCCGGGGCCAAGATCGCATTGATAGCCGCCCACCCAGAAACCGCCGGGCCACCGCGCGAGGGTTTTGCCATTGCTATCGGGATTCTCCAGCAGTGCGTTGACGCCGCCCCGGCTGTATTGCACCACGCGCCCGCCGATGTCCGGCACCACCACGGTGGTGGTTTTACCGTGGTCATCGCGCAGGCTTAACGCGTTTGTCCAGCCGAGGAATTCACCTTCGTTCACACCCGCCGGCAAAGCGGCGCGCAACCCACTGGAACAAAGCACGAGGCTCAACGCGAACACGCGCCAGCCCACGGCTTGGAGACAAATCATGCGCGCGAAAACTACCAGCCCCCGCCACAGGCTCAATCTCGTTCGCACCCCGGGATTTGGCGCACTACTGCCACGGATTTCGGCGAAGCTGTTGTTTGCCCGGCTACCCTTGGTGATCCGGCTGGCCAGTGCCCGGAACTTGCCCAAGGACGGCCGCCGCCGCAACATGGCGTATGCTTGCGCTGTTGGGCTTCATCGGCCTCACCTTCCTCGCCCCGCTCGCCGGGGCGGCGTGGCCACCCGGTGAGTGGTATCGCGGACTCACCAAACCATCGTGGACGCCGCCCGGCTGTGTGTTTGGCCCGGCGTGGACGGTGCTCTACCTGCTCATGGCCACGGCTGCGTGGCGAGTCTGGCGGCGTGTGGGATGGAGCTCGCCGTTGCGCTGGTGGCTCGGGCAGCTTGCTCTCAACGCGGCGTGGACACCGATCTTTTTTGGCGCGCAGCAGCCGGGCTGGGCGTTCGCCGAGATCTTGCTCCTGTGGCTCGCCATCGCGGCTACGCTGCGGCAGTTTTTCGCCGTCGAGCGCACAGCCGGTTGGTTGCTGGTGCCCTACCTGCTCTGGGTCACTTTCGCGGCGGCCTTGAACTTCGTGATTTGGCGGCTCAATCCTTGAGCCAGCAAACCGACCCACATGGACTGTAATCGCGCCCGCACCAAAGACCCCGGCGAGTGGCTCCAGACCTGCCCGGATTTTTCCCAGCCGCTGGCGGAGCAGCTCGTCGAGTGGTTCCTCAATTGGGAGCCGGACCTCGCGGAATCCATCAAGTGGAACATGCTCTGTTTCTCCGGGCGCAAGCTCGTGTGCGGCCTGAGCGCGTGCCAACACCACCTGGGCATCACCTTCTTTCGCGGCACCGAACTGCCGGACCCGATGAACCTGTTCGTCCCCGGTAGCGAAGGAAACACCAACATCCGCTCGCTCCGTGTCACGTCGCTCGACGATGTGAACCGCGCCGCGTTGCGCGAACTGCTCCACGCCGCCGTGGCACTGGACGCGGATCCCACCATCCCGCCCGCCCCGAAAGTGAAGCGCCAGCCGTGGCCCGTGCCGCCGTTCTTCAAGCAGGCGCTGGCCGCCAAGCAAAACCGCGCCGCGGCGGCGGGCTTCAAGAAACTCTCCCCTTCCTGTCAGCGAGAATACCTCGTCTGGCTCTCGATGGCGAAGCGACCGGAGACGCGCGCCCGTCGCCTGGCCGAGACGCTGGCCGCGTTACGCGCGGGTCGGAAGTGGGCGCAGCGCAGGGCGGCCTGACGCTACTTGTTGAAGGACTTCGTGAAGTCTTCCGCCGTGGTCTGCACCACTTTCTTTTCGTGGCGCGAGTTGGCGATGAGTTCGTTGAGCTTGCTCTCCCAAGCCTTGCTGTCCATCGGCAGTTCCACGCTCTGACCGATGAGCGAGGAGTAGAGGAGGACGTTGGCCAGTTCGACGGAGCCCATGCCCTCCGCGCCGGGTGCGATAAGCGGCGTGCCGTCGAGGATGGCGTTGACGAAGTTCTGGATGAGGATGCCGTGCGGGTTCGTCGCGGACGTGAAGGGAATCTCGCAGTTCCACGCGTCGGGCTTGGCGAAGCCGCTCTTCGAGGTGCGACTGAACTCGATCATGTCGCTCTCGTTGCGCGTGAACTTCATCTGGTCGTTCTCGACGACGAGCTTGCCGCGCGTGCCGCAAAGTTCGAGGCGGTTGGTGCCCGGAGCTTCGCCAGTGGAGGAGATGAACACGCCGGTCGCGCCATTCGCCCACTCCATGTAGGTCGTGATGTTGTCCTCCACCTCGATGTTGTGATAGCGGCCGAGCTGGCAGAAGCCACGCACGGTTTTGGGCATGCCGCAGAGCCACTGGAGCATGTCGAGCTGGTGCAGGCACTGGTTGAGCAACACGCCGCCACCCTCGCCCTTCCACGTCGCGCGCCAGCCGCCGCTCGCGTAATAGGCCTCGGTGCGGAACCAGTCGCTGATGATCCAGTTCACGCGCACGAGCTGGCCGAAGTCGGTGCTGCCGAGGAGCTGCTTGATCTTCTGGTAGCGCGGCTCCACGCGCATCTGGAACATACCGGCGAAGACTTGTTTCGGATGCGCCTGCGCCACGGCGATGAGCCGCTCGGCGTCGGCCTTGTGGGCGGAGATGGGCTTCTCGACCATGACGTGCAGGCCATTGTTGAGGGCATCAATGCCCAGCGACGTGTGCAGGAAGTGCGGCGTGGCGATGACAATCGCGTCGATCTCCTTCGACCGAATCATCTCCTCGGCACTGGCGAAGGTCTTGAGGCCGGGCTTGTTTTTGAAAGCGTCGAGGCTGGGCGCAAAGGCGTCGCTGACCGCCGTCAATTCGCAGCGGGAGATTTTTTTGTCGAGCAGGTAGCCGCAGTGGAACTTGCCGATGTTGCCGAGGCCGACGATGCCGAGACGGACGTGTTTCATGGGGGCGGAGTATCGCTGCGGGTGAAAAAGCCGGGCAAGTCCTTTCCGCGCCGTCCGGCCGGACTTCACCCATGCCGCAGCGGGGCGATGAGCGTAAACGTGTTGGGCAAATGCCGCACCTCACGCACCGCGCCATCCGCGAGCAGCACCTCCACGATGTCGAAGCGGATTTTAACACGCGGGTCCTTGAGCAGGCGGACATAATCCATCGCCGTCTGGGACAGCAGCCGTTTCTTGCGCGCGTTGACGGCCGCTGCCGGGCGGGGCCAATCCTCGGAGGAACGCGTCTTCACCTCCACAAATACCAGGCAATCGTCATCGCGGAAGACGAGGTCGATCTCGCCGCGTGCGGAGCGGAAGTTGGCGGTGAGGAACTTCAGACCCTGCGCCTGCAGGTTGGCCTTCGCGGCGCGCTCGCCGAGCTTGCCACGCCGCAGGTGCTCCGGCTGATCCGTCGCCGCGATGGCCTTGAGCTTCTGCCAGAGTTTCTTCACGGGTTTCATCGCAACACGAGTTCCGTCTGCTCCGCCTTCATCGGCGCAAAGCTTTTCCGGTGGATCGCGCACGGCCCGAGCCGCGCGATGGCCGCGAGGTGCATCGGCGTGCCGTAGCCCTTGTGCACGGCGAAACCGTAGCCGGGGAACTCGCGGTCGTAGGCGAGCATCTGCCGGTCGCGCGTGACCTTGGCCAACACGCTCGCGGCGGCGATGGAGTAACTGCGGGCGTCACCCTTCACCAGCGCCGTCTGCGGCCAGCGCAACGTCTTCACGCGCAAGCCGTCCACGAGCACGTGCGCGGGCGCGGGGGTGAGCTGCGCCAGTGCGTCGTTCATCGCGCGGTGGGTGGCCTGCAAGATGTTGAGGCGGTCAATCAAGCCCGCGTCCGCCGCCGCGATGCCAAAGCGGACTTCCGCGTGGGCCGTGAGCCAGGTGAAATAGTCTTCGCGCTGCGATTCGGTCAGTTGCTTCGAGTCGTTCAACTTCGCCAGCTCAGCGGGGAACTCACCACGCAACCACGCCTCGGGAAACATCACTGCCGCCGCCACGACCGGCCCGGCGAGCGGCCCGCGTCCAGCTTCGTCCACGCCTGCGATCTGCGTGCGGCCGGCGGCCAGCAAATTGCGTTCTTGTTCGAGGCGGTCCACTTCCGGTGCCCGTCGCGATGTCCGGTTGCGGACATGGCCGTCCGCGCTCCCGAGGCCTGCGAGGCCTTTGTGTGAGACAGGCCGGGACATCGTTCAACTCAGCGTGGCTACCGCATCCGCGAAATCCTTCGGCCAGGGGGCTTCGAAGGTCATCTCCTCCTGGGTTTTTGGATGCGTAAAACCCAGCCGCGCGGCGTGCAGCATCTGGCGCGGAGCCTGGAAGCCGGTCAGCTCCACCAACTTCGCATTTTGTTTTTTGCCGTAGATCGAATCGCCTACGAGCGGATAACCGAGGTGCTCCATGTGGACGCGGATCTGGTGCGTGCGGCCCGTGTGCAACGTGCAATGCACGAGGCTCGCCGCCTTCATGCGCCGGATGACCTGATAGCTCGTCCACGCCGCGCGCCCGCCGCCGTCAGTGGCGGCCATGCGCTTGCGATGCGTCACGTGCCGGGCGATGGCGACCTTGATTTCGCCGCTGGCCCGCGTGGGCGCGCCACAGACCAGCGCATGGTAAAGCTTGTCCACTTCGCGGCGCGCGAACTGTTCGGACAACGCGGTGTGAACCGCGTCGTTCTTGGCCACCACGAGACAGCCGCTCGTCTCCAGATCGAGGCGATGCACAATGCCCGGCCGCGCCACGCCGCCAATGCCGCTGAGCTGGCCTTTGCAGTGATGCAAAAGCGCGTTGACCAGCGTGTGCCGCTCGTGGCCGTTGCCGGGATGCACGGCGATGTCGGGCGTCTTGTTCACGACGAGAAGCGACTCGTCCTCGTAAAGCACGGCGATGGGAAGGTCCTCCGGTTCGGCCTTGTCCGGGCGCGGGCCCGGCCAGTTGACCTTCACCACTTCGCCGGCGTGCGGGGCGTGCGTGGGCTTCACCGGCGCGCCGTTGACGGTGATTTCGCCTTCCTCGATGAGCCGTTGCAACGCACTGCGCGAGGCGGCCGGATAACGCGCGTGCAGGAAGCGGTCCAGCCGCTCGCTGGGCAGCGTGAACTCGACGGTGAAGGTTTCGGAGCGTTCGGTCACTTGGACGTTGGGGTCTGAGGTCTGGGGTCTGGAGTCTGCGCAGTCGCCGCGCGCTGGCGCAGGACGTGGTAAAAGATCGCGCCCGCCGCAAAGATGCCCACACTGACGAACTGGCCCGGCGAAAGGACGCCGACGAATTTCCCCGGCGCGTAATCGCCCCGGAAGTGTTCCACCAACGCGCGCACCGGTGCGTAGGCCATGAGGTAAACAGCGAAGATTTGCCCGTCGAACCGCTTCCGCCGATACGCCCACGCCAGCGCGCCGTAGAGCACGAGGTTCAGCGCAGATTCGTAGAGCTGCGTCGGATGCACGCCCGCGCCGTGCGTGGGATGGTCCGCCGGGAAATGCACCGCCCAAGGCAAGTCGCACGCGCGCCCGTGGCAGCAGCCGGTCATGAAGCAGCCGAGCCGCCCCAGCGCGTGGCCGAGCGCCACGCTGGGCGCGAGCGCGTCGGCGAGCTTCCAGACCGGGAGCTTGCGCCACAGGGCGAAGGCAATGCCGCACAGCGTCGCGCCGATGAGTCCGCCGTAAAATACGAAGCCGCTCCGCGTGGTGAAGATCTTCGACCACGGTTCATCCGCGAATTCCTCGCGCCAGAACGTGATGACGTAGAGCACCCGTGCGCCAACGATGCCGCCGAGGAACAGCCAGAACACCACGTCCGCCACCGCCTCCGGTGCGAGCCCATCCCGCAGGCCGCGCCGCTGGGCGGTCCAGTAACCGGCCATGAAGCCCGCCGCCACCAGTATGCCATACCAGTGGACCGTCAAGCTGCCGATGTGGAACGCGATTTCGTGCACCGTGAGCAGCCTAGGCCGTCCCCGCGAAGGCGTCGAGCGCGCTTCCTTCGTGGTATTCACTACTCGACGATGTCGTCTCGCGATGGTGTCATCGGCGCATCATGAAGCTGCGTTACTGGTTGTGCCTTGCTCTGTCACTGGTGGTCGTTGCCTCGGCCGGGGCAGCGGAGGGTTACGCGTTTGCCGACACCGCGGGCAAACACCTTGATGTCACGTTCGGCGGCAAGCCGCTCGTGCGCTTCATGTATGCCTACGACCCAAGCACGAAGGAGTCGCTGCACGACACCTACAAACCTTACTTGCACGTCTTCGCGCCCGATGGTGACCAGCTCATCACGAAGGGGCCGGGCGGGCAGTTCACACACCATCGCGGCATCTTCATCGGCTGGAACAAGATCACCTTCGAGGGCAAGAGCTACGACCGCTGGCACATGACCGGCGGCGAACAGGTCACGCAGAAAATCCTCAAGCAGGAGGCATCGGCGGACCAAGCCACGTTCACCGCGCTCGTCCACTGGAACGACGCGGCGAAGGCGGCCTTCATCATCGAGGAGCGCACCTTCGTCGTGCGCCGCGCGGCGGGAGGGACGTTGATAGATTTCAGCAGCACCCTTTCCGCCCCGCGCGGCGAGGTGAAGCTCAACGGCGATCCCGAGCACGCCGGCATCCACTACCGGCCCGCCGGGGAACTGGACAAATCGAAAACCCGCTACCACTTCCCGGTGGAAAAACCCGCGCCGCACAAGGACACCGACTATCCGTGGGTCGGCGAGACCTACACGCTCGACGGGACGGCCTACAGCGTCGTGGAAATGAGCCACGTCCAAAATCCCACTGGCACGCGTTGGTCAGCCTATCGCGACTACGGGCGCTTTGGAGCTTTCCCCGTGGCCGAGATCAAGCAGGGCGGCTCGCTCACCTTCCGCTATCGCTTCCTCATCGTGAAAGGCGAACTGCCGGGCGCGGAAACTATCAACTCGCTTTACTCCCAATTCGCCGGTGGAAACGCTCCGGCCTCGAAAGTAACAACCCTTCCCGCCGAAGGCAGCAAACCCGCTGCTGCCAAGAAGACGGACGCCAAGAAGTAACGGGCTTCCCAGGCCGAGGACAATTCCCCGCTCGCCACTCCGCACGCCGGTCCGTAGCGTGACCGCGCATGGCTGCACTGCCCAAACCGGAAATCATCCTCACGCACGAGAGCGACCTCGATGGCCTGCTCTCCGGCCTCCTCCTGCGCCGGCTCGCGCGGAAACTCTTCGATCAGGACATCCGGTTGGAAGCGCACCACTATCATTCGTGGAAGCAACGCCAGCTCCGGGAACGCAGCGCGTGGGTGTGTGACTTCAGCTTCGAGCCCCGCATGGACCGGCCCGACTGGCTCGTGCTCGACCATCACACAACCGAGACCCCCGCCAAGCAGGCGCACTTCATCCACGACCTCGGCAAATCCGCCAGCCTGCTCTGCTACGAGCTGTGCTGCCAGCACGGGCTCGGCAAGCCCGAGCTGGACCGCCTCGTCCATCTCAGCAACGTGGTGGACCTCTACCTCGTCGAAGACCCGGACTTCGAGCTCGCGTGCGACTACGGGAACCTCGTCAAGACCTACAACTTCTGGAACCTCCACGCGTTGATCGACGGTAATCCCGAACGCCTGCTCCATCACCCGCTGCTCGAAGTGATGGCCGTGAAACGCCGCGTGGAAGACCCGCTCGGCTTCGAGTGGAGCCGCCAAAACGTCGTGGACCTCAGCCCCACCGTCGGCTTCGTGGACACCGTCGTGGGCAACTCCAACAGCATCGTCCACCGCCTGCTCGCCGAGAAAGCCACGCCCTACACCACGCTGGTCACGCTCTTCGTGAAGTCCAACCGCACGGTCATCGCCAGTTTCCGTAGCGAGAACGGCGAGGCCCTCAAAGTCGCGCAACAATTCCAAGGCGGCGGCCACGCCAACGCCTCCGGCGCGACGCTCCCGCGCTCCGTGCAAACTGCGGAGGACGGCGTGCTCTATCTCCGCTCCGTGCTCACGCCTACGCCGAAAAAAGGCGGCAACCTGACCAGCCTCGAACAAGCCTTCGCGTCGTTGGAGAAAAAAGGCTGACGCTTCCTCCGACTGATCCTCTTACTCTCGTTCACCGTCTGAATCCTGCTTTCACCCCGAGCCGAGGAGCAGGATTAGGATTGAGAGCATGATTTAAGGACGCAGCACCCGCACGTTCGTTCCCGCCGCCAGTGTCGTTTCCGGCGGCACGTCCACGAGCCCGTTCGCCGCCGCCAAGGAATGCAACATGTGCGACGCCTGCGTGCCCGCAGAGTGGACATTGCCCGCCGCGTCCACCCGCACGCGCACGAAATGTCGGCGGTCGCCGCGGTTCACGAGCGGTTCGGCCAGCGTGCCGGGGTGCGCCGGCAACCCGGTTTCTGCAGCGCCTTGCCAGCGCAGCAGCGCCGGTCGCACGAGCAACAGAAAGGTCACATACGCCGACACCGGATTGCCCGGCAGGCCGAAGAGAAATTTGCCCGCCAGCGTGCCGAAGACGAATGGCTTGCCCGGCTTGATGGCGACTTTCCAAAACTCCTGGCTGCCGCCTAGCTCGACAAACGCCGCTTTCACAAAATCCAACTGCCCCACCGACGCTCCGCCAGTCGTCACCACTGCGTCGCATTCAGCGAAGGCGCGTTTTAGCGCGTTGCACGTGCGGTTGAGCGAGTCGGGCACCAAGGGAAACACACGGGCTTCAGCGCCGCACTCCGCAAGCAGCGCCGCGAGCATCGCTCGGTTGCTCTCATAGATTTGGCCCGGCGCAAGTGGTTTGCCGGGGGCACGCAGCTCGTTCCCCGTCGCGAGCAGCGCGACGCACGGGCGTTTCGCCACACGCACACTCGCGGTGCCAACGGCGGCGAGCAGGTTCAGGTGCCCGGCACTCAACCGCGTGCCCGGAGTCGCGACAACAGTGCCGGCTTTCACGTCTTCGCCGCGCAGCCGGACATTTTCCCACGGGCGGGCGCGGTCGAGGATTTGCACTTCATCGGGCCGCGCCTCATCCGTGCGCGTGTCTTCCTGCATGACGACCGCGTCCGCGCCGGCGGGCAGTGGCGTGCCGGTGAAAAGCCGCACGCACGTCTGCATGCCCACGTTGCCGGCGAAGACTTCACCGGCGCCGATTTGCCCGACCCGCCGGAGCACGACCGGTTTCTCCGCGCTCGCCGTGGCGATATCCGCCGCGCGCACGGCGTAACCGTCCATCGCAGAGTTGTCGAACGGCGGAAGGTCGAGCGGAGAGGAAACGGCTTCGGTGAGAAATCGCCCGGCGGCTTCAGCCACGGGAACTTTCTCAGGCTTCGCGGGCGGCAGCGCGGCGAGCACATGGGCAAGGGCTTCTTCGTAGGTCAGCATCGTAATGTGAGAAGGGAGCATGACGCAGGCCGCTCGCAGGTTTCAAATGCGGACCACACCACCGATGGATTTAATCACAGAGGCACAGAGTGGGATCAGGAAGGCATAAAGGCAGGAATGGAAATCGCTCGGTTCTTGCTTTACTGCCTTCTTGATTGGGAAACGTGATCGGGAAACCTCTTCCTCTGTGCTCTCTGTGCCTCTGTGGTTAAATCCATCTTCACCCATACACCGCCTGCGGCTTCAGCTCATAGGCCGGGAACACCTTCGCCAAGTCCACCTGGGGGCTGTGCCGTTGCAGGATGGGCGCGAGCACGTCGCGGTAGTTGATGGTCACGGGCACGTCGCCGGGGCCTTCGAGCACATCCTTGGTCAGGCCGGGCCATTTCGTCAGCACGCGGCCTCCACGCACACCGCCGCCCAAAACGAACATCACGCTGCCGCGCCCGTGGTCCGTGCCGAAGGCGGAATTCTCGGCGAGCCGCCGGCCAAACTCCGTCATCACCACGACGGTGACGTGCTCCATCTGTTTGCCCAGATCGCGGTAAAACGCGCTCAAGCCGGCGTTTAACCGGCGCATGTTCGGGTCCATGATCGCGCTTTGCGTGAGATGCGAGTCCCAGCCGTTGAGGTCCAGCGAAACGGCTTCGAGGCCGACGCGTGCCTTGACGAGCCGCGCGACCTGTTTCAAGCCCTGCGCAAATTCGTCGCGGTCGTAGCTCGCCCCGGCCGCCGGCACATAAGTCGTTTCACGGATGCGCTGAATGCGGTCGAGCGCGTCGAGCGTGTCGCGTGCGGAGGCCCCGAGCGCATCGGCCTGTGCGGCGTAGAGCTTCTTCAGGCCCGCCTGCAACGTGCCGCTGTTCTTGCCCAGCACGAAGTCATCCAGCGAACGCATCACCGTGGCGGCGGGCGCACCGCGCAAACTCTCGGGCAACGCGCGGCTCACCGCGATGGCCGAGAGCGCGCCGGACGTGACCGCGCCACGAAAGCGCAAGTAGCGCCCCAGCCAGCCGCCGGCCACCTCGCCCGCGCGCTCCATCAAGTCCTGCGCCTCGAAGTGCGACCGCGTGGCATCCTCCGAGCCCGCCGCGTGCAACACGAGCAGCGCACCGTCGCGATACGGCGTGGCGAGGTCCGCGAGCAAGGGATTGAGTCCGAACTGGCCGTCGAGCCGCGTGGCGTCGCTGGCCTTGATGGCGATGCGCGGCCGGGCGCGGTAATAGCCGTCGTCGTGCGTGGGCGCGACCATGTTCAACCCATCGGCGCCGCCGCGCAGGAAGACGACGACGAGGGTCTTGAGCTGGTCGCCGTTGCCGGAGAGGGAGGTTTGCGTGGTCATGATTTTTCAGCCACAGATCGGCACAGATGAAACGCAGATGGGGAAAGCAGCGGCAGGCACGTTCGCAAGCAAGCGAAGTCGGATTTTCATCTGTGTTTCATCTGTGCCCATCTGTGGCTAACACTTCTGAAAACTCGGCGAGGCCAGCAGTAGCGCGAGCGGGGCACCGGAGGCCTTGCAGGCGGTGATTTCGTCGGCAGTCGGGACGCGGCCGAGGAGGTGGGCCATCTGGTTTTCCTCGGTGGCGAAGCTGGCCTTGAGCTTCTCGGGGTTGATTTGCGTTTCCTTGTCGAGGGTGTTGTTGCTCAGGCCGACGGCGAAGTTCCAACGCCAGAGCAGCGTGCCCAGCCACGGGGCGGCTTTCTCCGGGTAGCCGTCGGGCGTCGGGTAGTGGAAGGGCGCGTGGCCCATGCGCAAGAGGTAGTCCTGGATCGCGGAGCCCGCGTCTGTGGTGGCTTGCGTAGCGCGCAGCGCGGAGACGATGTAGTGGAACGGCCGCTTGAGCTTGTTGCCGCGCGTGGTCAGGAAGGCGTCGGTGGCAAAGAGCGCGCGCAGCGTGGCCGGGATGTTGCCGCCGGACGCGATGAACTTCTCCGCGACAGCGCTCACGGCGTCGGCGGGCGGCTCGTCCGCGATGAAGCGCTGGCAGAGCTTGGTGGCGATGAACTTCGCGGTGGACGGGTGCAGGCCCACGATGCCCAGCACGGTGTCCAGCTCGGCGCGGCCCAGGCGCTCGATTTCGCCGGGCTTGGCTTTCTTCGGAATCGCCGGGATGACGTGGCCGAGGACGATCTTTTCGCCGCGATCGTGGAGCAAGGGCTGGAACTCGACGCTGCCGAGGTTGAGTTTGCTGCGGTGCGTTTCCTGCACGGTCCAGCCGGTGAGGCAGCGCGCGACCTCCATCACGTCTTGCTGCGTGTAGCCGCCGTGGACGCCAAGCGTGTGCAGCTCCATGAGTTCGCGGGCGTAATTCTCGTTGGGCTTGTCGCTGGCACTGGCCTTTTTGTTCACGCGGCCATCGAGATACCAGAGCATCGCGGGGCTCAGGGCCGAGGCGCGGAGCATGTCTGGGAATTTGCCCAGCGCGTGGGCGCGGATGACGTCGCGGTCGTCGGCGACTTTGAGCCATTTCGCGTCGCCCTTGGAGGGATCGATGTTGAAGTGGTCGCTCCAGAAATTGACCATCACTTCGTAGAGCTGCCGCTCGCTGAAGACGGCGCGCAGCACGGTGCTGCGGACGAGGGCATCGAGCAGGTGCTTCTCCTGATACTCGAAGAGCTCGCCCAGTGGCTCCTGCAAAACCTCGAAACGGCGGATGGCGTTCTCGCAGTTGGGGTCGTCGAGCCGCTCGGGCATGAACTGCTGGTCGAGGAAGGCGGCGAAGGCGGCTTCCTCGGTCGCGCCGAGCTTGCGAACACGCTGGTAGTCCTGCGGGCGCGAGCCGAAGGTGAGGCGGTTCAACGCATGCGAAACGAGGTCAATGTCTTTGCCGGAGGGCGTTGCGAACGGGCCTTCCGGCATGGTGATGGTGCGCGGCCCGATGCGCAGCGCAGCGGGGACTTCGATCTTTTCGCAGCCGACGGCGAGCGCGCCGACCGACGCGGCGGAGCCGGCCTGAAGGAAGTGGCGGCGAGAGAAGTTCATGCGGCGGCGGGCAGATTGGGCGGGGCCACGGAGGTCGTCGTCACCGGTGGAACGGCGGAACGGCTCTCGCGCACGGCGAAGACCAGCGCGGCGAAGCCCGTCACGAGCGTCCAGATCGTCAGCCCCAGCCAGCCGATGAACGGCAGAAGGAACGTCAGCACCAGCACGATGCCGCCGCGCAACACGCGCCGCCACGGCTGCGCGTCGTCACCCGGCGCGGGCAGGCCCATGCCGATGTGCTTGGCCAAGCCCGCCGAGCCGATGTGACCACCGAGGAGCACCACGGCCAGGAAAACGAAGCCCACGATGTTGAACAGCGGGTTGTTGCCCTTTTGGAACAGCAGCAGCGCGATGCCGATGAACGGCGCGGCGAGCGCGAGCCCGGCGAAGGTGAGTTTCCCTGGCCGTCGGTATTGTCGGCGGGCGCTTTCGACCATGGTCGGAAACAGCGCCTCACCCGCAAGCCAGAACGCGACGAACACAAACATGCCGCCGAGGATGAGAAGGAAGATTTTGAGGATGTCGGCCATTATCATAGGAGTGATGACGTGCGATGCGCGCAGGCGTTACGCGGAAAATTTTTGCGCGCGTTTGGCGGAAGTTACGCCTGCTTCGGCGGGAAGGAAGCTTCGAGTTGAGCGACGACCGGCTTCCTCAGCGCGCGGACGCCGCAGGCAAGTGGCGGGCCAGCGCGGCGCGCAGTTCGTTTTGCAAGTCTTCGGGCGTGGCGGTCTGCTTCTGGAGAATGGTGGTGACGTTGCCGGTCAGCCGCTGCCGGTCCTCGTCCGTGAGATCCTTGGCGGTCAGGACGATGATGGGCACTTCGCGCAAATCCCGGCGGGTCCGGACCGTCTGGGCAAACTCGAAGCCGTCCATCTCGGGCATCATCAGGTCCAGCAGGATGACAGCCGGCAGACGCAGCCGGATTTGATCGAGCGCCTCGCGTCCGTTCGCGGCAAGCATCACCGCGTAGCCTTCCTTCTCCAAGTTGCGCCGGAGCAAATGACCGGAAATCTCGTCGTCCTCGACCACCAGGATGGGCCGGTCACCCGGCGCGGGGCAATGTTGCCGCAACAACCCGGACAACCGGGCGAAATCCACTGGCTTGTTCAAAAACTCCGCCGCGCCCAGGGAGAATCCGCGTTCCCGCCCATCCGCCATCGTGACCATCACCACAGGAATAGTGGCGAGCATGGCATCGGCCTTCAGCGCGGCGAGCACGGACCAGCCGTCCAGCTCGGGCATCATCACGTCCAGCGTGATGAGCGCCGGGCGCAACTGCCGCGCCAGCTCCAAGCCACGGCGGCCATCGGCGGCCGTTTGCGGCGCGAAACCTTCCTTCTGCAGGAAGCGCACAAGCAGATCCCGCGTATTCGGATCGTCGTCTATCACCAGCACGCACGGGGCCTGGGCGGGGGCCGCTGGCAGGACCGGGCCGGAGCCCGGCTCCGGTGCGACGGCGTGCGGACGGACCGGGAAACGCACGGTGAACGTGGTGCCGCCGTTGGGTTTGCTGGTGACATCCAACTGCCCGCCCAAGGCCTCGGTGAATTTCTTGCTGATCGTCAGGCCCAGCCCGCTGCCGCCGTATTTGCGGGTGATCGCCGTGTCCGCCTGCGTGAACGGCTGGAAGAGCCGGCCCACCTGTTCCTCTGTCATCCCGATGCCGGTGTCGGTGATCGTGACCACCACCCAGTCGCAGCCCGCCGTGTTTTCGACTGCGAGCCGCAGCCGCACCTGGCCGTGCTGCGTGAATTTGCACGCGTTGCTCAACAGGTTCAGCAGCGTCTGGCGGATTTTGGTCTGGTCGCACTGCACCTTCAGCGCGGCTGGGGCCAGCTCGCATTCCAACCGATCGTGATTCTTCTCCGCCAGCGGCCGCACGGTGTCACACACCTCGCGGACCACTGTCGCCAGATCAAAGTCCTCGTAGTGCAAGGTCATCCGGCCGGCCTCGATCCGGGAGAGATCGAGCACCTCGTTGATCAGCTCAAGCAGGTGCCGGCCCGAGGCGCGGATTTTCTGCAAATCGCCGACGGAGTCCGGCTGGCCCAACCCCTCGGCCTCCTCGATGAGCATCTCGCTGTAGCCGATGATGGCCGTGAGTGGGGTGCGCAACTCGTGGCTCATGTTGGCCAGGAACGAACTCTTGGCGCGGTTCGCATCCTCCGCCTTGTCCCGGGCCTGGAAGAGCGCGTGGTTCACCTGCAAGAGTTCCGCCGTCCGCTGCGCGATGAGCTCGCCGAGCTGGTCGCGATGGCGGCGCAGCTCATGATCGCGGAGCTGGATTTGTGCGAGCAGGTCGTTGAATGCCGTGGCTTGCCGGGCCAGCTCCTCCGTGGTCGGCACGCTGACGCGCAGCGCGAAATTTTCCTCGCGCGAGACCTGCTTGGAAACATCGATCAACTCCTGGACCGGAACGGTGATGGCGCGCTCCAGCCACGTGACCAGACCCAACGCCAGCAGCGCCGCCGCCACCGCCGCCACCGCCACAATGGCTGGCGAATGACCGCCCAACAACAACACCAGCGACAACGCGCCGAGACTCGGACCGGCAGCGACGCACCAAAGCTTCGTCCGCAGGGAAAACCGTGTCCCCGCCCCGCTTTCCGATGCCCCACCGACGCCGGCGGCCGGCCGGAGGCGGACGAATTGGCACGGGAATTGGCCAGTCGACGAAGCATCGAT
>RFVF01000180.1 GCA_009922615.1 Pseudomonadota bacterium | reverse complement strand
AGCCAAATCTCCTTCGGAATCCAGACGCCTTTGAAATCTCTCCAGGTTCGTTCCATGCTGAACATCCTACCATGCTCGCCCGCGATTCCACAAATGGCCGGAGTGTCGGCGTGAGGCGGAGGTTCCGACAGTTTCCGAAGTGCGCAAGCGTGTGGTAGAATTCGATCACGATACCCCGGTTCCTCTCCTCCCGCTCGGCGCATCGCACTATTCGCTAACGCAATCTCAATGGACAACAACCCACAATTGCAACTGCTGCCGAATGGTTCGGAACCGTTCCGCACCGTTCCGCAGACTTCCGAATCCTTCGGCAAAGTTCCGCACGCCGCGGAAAGTTTCCGCAACCTTACAAACACGTCCGAACGGACGAACAATCACACGCTCACGGTGCGCGAAGTCGCACGGATGTTTGAAGCTGCTGGCGTCGCGCGCACCGAGCGCAGCATCGTGAACTGGTGCCAGCCGAACCGGCATGGGATCGCCCGGCTGGATGCCTACTTTGATACCAACGACCGGCGCTGGTTCATCACGCTACAGAGCGTCGAGTCCGCGATTGCGGAAGAAAAGGCCAAGACGGTGAAGATAGGGCAGAATCCTTCTGAACCTGTTACCGCAGTTCCGAACCCTACCGAAGCCGGGAGAGACACGATTCACTCGCGGCCGAGTGACGGGGTGGACGCGGACAATTCCAAGGCTTTGGAAAAGGAACTCATGGACTTGCGAATTCTGAACCGGGGAAAGGACTATTTCATTGAGCAACTCCAAAACGAGCGCGAGTCAATGCTAGAAAAACTGGTTTCCGGTAGTCACCGCATCGGTGAACTGGAAAATCAGTTGATGCAACTCGCCGCGCCTCGGAATGGGCTGAGAGAGGGATAAAACTACGGTCTGGCGTTTGTGTTAGCTCTGAGGTGCTTGAATCACCCACCTCGACATCGCCCGGATGCTAAGTCATTACGGGCCGTCGAGCCGGACTGCAAGCTGCCGACACGTTCAGGAGGGAAACCGCCGCAGATTGCTAGTACCGTCGTGGGCTAAAGCTGGGCCACGATTACTCGGGCGAGCGGTCGGATTTCGGGTGAATCTCAAACCAAACCGCCCCCGGTGCCACTGCTGCAAGCGATTATTCATCCCCGATCCAAGGAATCGTTATCACCAAAAATTCTGCTCGAATGCCCGGTGTCAGAAGGTCAGCAAAGCAGTGAGCCAACAGCAGTGGGGCGTCAGGTCTGGCAATTGGCGTGAACCCGATAACATTGAACGGGTGCGCAAATGGCGCGAAAAACACCCTCAATATTGGAAGCGTGGCAAGGATCGCTGACCATTGCGTTACAAGATGACATAGCCAAGCCGCTCTGAGCGGCATACACACGAGGCAGCATTCGCCTCCTTGTTGTGCCAGCGACCACAGACTGTGAAATGCGGACGGGGTCTCTACTCCTTCGCTGCGCTTACCCGGACTCGTCCGTCCGGGCTGGCCTCGCGCGGTGGCGTTTGGCCAGTTCAAACTGCACTTATTTGCATGAGCCATAAAGAATCAGAACGCCCGAGCAATCGCTCGGCGGCCTACGTCAGGATGTCCACTGAGCACCAGCAATACTCGACCAGCAACCAGATGGACGTGATCCGGGAATACGCCAAGCGACGCGGCTTTGAAATCGTGAAGGAGTATTCAGACGCGGGTAAGAGTGGGTTGAGCATCCTGGGCCGCGACTCGCTGGCGCAGATGCTCAAAGATGTCCAGGCCGGCACGGCAGAGTTCACCAGCATTCTCGTTTATGATGTCAGCCGCTGGGGGCGTTTCCAGGACGCCGACGAGAGCGCCTATTACGAATACATCTGCCGCCAATCTGGAGTGTCGGTCCACTACTGCGCGGAGCAGTTCGAGAACGACGGCAGCCCGGTTTCCACCATTGTCAAGGGCGTGAAGCGCGCGATGGCGGGCGAATACAGCCGCGAACTGTCCACGAAGGTCTTTCAAGGCGCGTGCCGGCTGATCCAACTCGGCTACAAGCAAGGCGGCTCGGCCGGGTTTGGATTGCGGCGGATGCTCATTGACCAGAGCGGCCTGGCCAAGGCCACGCTGAAAATGGGCGAACAGAAGAGTCTGCAAACCGACCGCGTCGTGCTGGTGCCAGGGCCGGACGAGGAGGTTCGGATCGTGCGCTGGATTTACGACGCGTTCGTCGGGGAGGGAAAAGTGGAATCGGAAATTGCAGCGGCGCTCAACGGCCAGGGAGTGCTCACCGACTTCGGACGCGCCTGGACGCGCGGCACCGTCCATCAGTTGCTCACGAACGAGAAGTACATCGGGAACAACGTGTATCATCGAACCTCGTTCAAACTTAAAAAGAAGCACGTCAACAATCCGCCGGAGAAGTGGATTCGCGCGGAACGGGCCTTCGTTGGACTCATCGCGGCCGAAGTTTTCACCCGCGCGCAGGAAATCATTCTGGCACGCAGCCAGCGGCTCACGGACGACGAGATGCTGGAAAAACTCCGGGGAGTGTTGGGCACGCACAAGAGCCTGAGCGGTATCCTGATTGATGAAACGGAAAACATGCCCTCCAGCGCGGCTTTCCGGCACCGCTTCGGCAGTCTGGTGTCCGCCTACCGGCTCATTCACTACGACCCGGAGATTGATTACAGCTTCATCGAGATCAACCGCAAGCTGCGCCGGCAGCACAGTGAGATCGTGCACTCCGTTATCCAGCAAATCGAGGCGCTGGGGGCAGAAGTGCGCCGAGACGCGGACACAGACCTGCTGCACCTCAACGGGGACCTGCGAGTGTCGCTCGTGCTATGCCGCCATGTGACCACCGGCACTGGCGCGTCACGCTGGGCGATCCGGCTGGACGCCGGACTAAAGCCGGACATCACGATCGCGGTCCGCATGGACACGACCAACGAGGCGGTCCGCGATTACTACCTGCTACCCGGCGTGGACATGACGTGGGAGAATCTGCGTGTCGCGGAAGACAATGGCATTTACCTGGATGCCTATCGGTTTGAAAAATTGGACTTTTTCTACAACATGACAGAACGCATCAACCTGGAGGAAGCAGCATGAACGACGAAGTGCAATTGATCCCAATCGACCGCATCCGCATCTTGAATCCGCGCCACCGCGACGCGAAGAGGTTCGCAGTCATCATTCAAAGCATCAAGAACCTCGGCTTGAAGAAACCCATCCAGGTAAGTCTGCGTGCGGAATCAGAAGGTGAGGGGCCAGGCTACGACCTGATCTGCGGCCAAGGACGCATCGAGGCGTTCACCGCCTTGGGTCACAAGGAGATTCCGGCTATCGTCGTCGAGATTCCCAAAGAGGAGAGGTTGCTCCGAAGCCTGGTGGAGAACATCGCCCGCCGCTATTCCTCGCCGATGGATTTGATCCGGGAGATCAAACGGCTGAAGGCCCTGCACTACACGATTGACGACATCGCGCAGAAACTGGACGTGAGCGTCACTACAATCAATGGACTGATCGCGCTCAACATCGCCGGCGAGGAACGACTGCTGGAAGCGGCACTTTGCGGGAAGGTTCCACTTTGGGTGGCCATTGACATCGCGAAAACGGACACCGTTGAAATGCAGCGCGAACTACTAAAGGCGTATGAAGCGAAAGACCTTAACCATGCCTCCATCCGCACAGTGAAGCGGCTGATTGAACGGCGTCGGCTGGCTGGTAAGAGCCGGGGCGAGGGAGCGACGCCAAGAAATGGTAAAACCAGTGCCGAGAGCCTGGTGAACACGTATCGCCGGGAGAGTCAGCGGCAGAAGCTGCTCGTGAAAAAGGCGAAAATTTGCGACGCCCGACTTGTCTTTATTGTCACGGCGTTCAGCAAACTGCTAGGTGACGAGAACTTCGTGACGCTGCTCCGGGCCGAGTCCCTCGCCAAAATGCCGAAATACTTGTGGTCGAAACTGGCAACCAAACAAAAGGAGGCGACGTGAGCGAGATGAAGATTGGATTCGAGCTGAAAAAGATTCGGGTGGCACTGAAGAACATCCTGCCGGTCAAGCTGCTCAAGGTTCCAGAGAAGCGCGTTCACCGTTACCAGACCATCCTCGCCTCCATCAAGGAGGTCGGATTGGTCGAGCCGCTGATGGTCCATCCGCAGAAGGACGCGCCAGGGACGTTCCTGCTGCTGGACGGGCACCTTCGGCTCATCGCACTGGACGAGTTGGGGCAGACCTCGGCAGATTGCATCGTCGCCAGTGACGACGAGAGTTTCACCTACAACGCGCGCGTCAGCCGGCTCCCACCGATTCAGGAGCACAAAATGGTCTTGAAGGCTGTACGAAGCGGTGTGAAACCGGAACGTATCGCGGCGGCGTTGAACATGCCGCTGCGCGTTGTACTAGCCTCAATGCGACTGCTTGATGGCATTCATGAGGAGGCCGTCGAGATGCTCAAGGACAAGAACATGAGCCCCAAGGCCGTCCGGCTCCTGAAGCGGGTGACCGGGGTGCGCCAAATCGAAATCGCCGAACTGATGGTGTCCGCAAACAACTATTTCACCGGCTACGCCGAGGCGCTGGTGCTGGGGACGCCGAAGGATCAACTCGTCAATGCTTCGGAGCCGAAGAAGAAGGAGGGGTTGTCAGCGACAGAGATCGCCCGGATGGAGGAGGAGATGGGCGCACTGGAACACGACCTGAAGGCGGTCGAGGAAACCTACGGCGAGAACGTGCTGAACTTGACCCTCGCGCGCGGCTACATTAAAAAGCTGCTGGAAAACGCAAAGGTTGTCCGGTTCCTCAACACGAACCACGCCGACATTCTGCCGGAGTTCGAGGCGATCGCAGCGGCGGATGCCTTGTGATCACCATTTGGCAGCGCGCATGGCCTGCTGGCGGCACACGGTGTCACTCAGAGGACGCGTCATCGTTACCCATTCCCTTTCACAGTTTTAGATAGGTGATCTCGGCACCGCGCGTCAGGCGGGTTTCCTGGATAGCCTGCTCCAATGAAAACGGGCCGGATTCGTATTTCTGGAAAATGTCCAAGCCGCGGTCGATGGTGATTTTCCAGCCGGTGTCCGTGGTGAGGCTGC
>RFVF01000179.1 GCA_009922615.1 Pseudomonadota bacterium | reverse complement strand
CTAACTTGAAGCGCCGTGAGGCGCTCATGCGCTCTCTGTCTCTCTTGCCGCCTCTGTTCTTCGAGCCGAGCCTTCTCCTGTTCAATTCTCCACTCTCTTTCGTCCTCTCGCTCCTCTCTTCTGCGCTCCAACTCCTCCAAATGCTCTCGGCTCTCTCGTTCGAGGCTTTCCAAGTGCTCCTGACGTTCTCGTTCGAGCCGCTCAAGGAGTTCTCTGTGGTTCTCGGGCATAAGCGGTGGCGTCAATGGCCTAACGACCCAAGCTCAGCGACCCGGCGCACGGGACGCAACGACTGCAACCGCGACGCTCTCGCCGGGTTCGCTGCAGCGCATGGTTAGGCCGCGTGTCACTTCTCTTCATAACCAATCTCGTTGTTGATCTCCACAAGAGCCGCCCACACAGGCCCAACTCGCTCCTCACCATAAAGACCGGCTAGATGCGTCTTGTATCCAGCCAACCGTTGCTGCTTCTCATCAGACCCGTAAGCTCGAAACGACTCCCGTGCGCTTCGCGAGCCGAGCGAGGGAGTCGGTAACGACACGCGCTTCGTAAATCTTTTGGCGTTCGGCTTTCCCACTCATGGCGTCGTCGAGCGGCCTAACGACCCAAGCTCAGCGACCCGGCACACGAGGGCGATCGCTTGCAACCTGGACGCGATGGCCGGGTTCGCTGCAGCGCATGGTTAGGCGTCTCGGGTTGTCTTGTCATAAAAGGGAAACAAATCACGATCCTCCCAATCGTCGCGGAACGAATCAACGATGTCGCGAGCAATCGGGTGCGCACGCCAATCCTGCCGGGCAATCGTGCTCTGCAACTCTCGCTCGTAATACTGCTGAACCTCGGGCCACCGCAAGCTGTGCATGCAAAACATGACAAGCTCCCACGGTCCAACATCTGGTCGTCGCCACTAACAGGTATTCGACCGCACTTTGCGGCCTAGCAAAGTTGAGGTGGCGGTGAACATGACGACAGGTTATTGACGGGATTGGGCCTGTCCAGCAGCATTTCCGGTGTCCCAGCCATGAGCCACGAGGCTACGATTAAACCCGCAAATGCCGCACCCTTCGGGAGGCTGGTGCCCAACCCAAAGGCGCGGCTACGTGATCAGATTCATGAGGTGTGCCGGTTCAAGCATCTGTCGCCACGAACGGAGGAAGCCTATTGGGGCTGGTTGCGCCGGTTCCTCCTCTTTCATAAACAGGGTGAGCAGTGGCGTCACCCCAGGGAACTGGGGGGCCCCGAGGTGCAACGGTTCCTCAGTCACCTGGCGACGGAGCGGCAGGTGGCGGCGTCCACTCAGAATCAGGCGTTGAATGCGCTGGTGTTTGTGTATCAGGAAGTGCTGGGCCAATCCTTCGAGCTGGGCGGGGAGTTTGAGCGGGCGCGCCGGCCTCGGCGATTGCCAGTGGTGCTCACGCGGGACGAGGTGCGCCGGCTGCTGGCGCACATTCCGGCGGAGCACCAGCTCGCGGTGCGGCTGCTCTACGGCAGCGGGCTGCGCCTCATGGAGCTGTTGCAGTTGCGTGTGAAGGATTTGGACTTGGAGCGCCGACAAATCAGTGTCCGCGCCGGCAAGGGGGACAAAGATCGGATAACGATGGTGCCGGAGAGCTTGGTGGAGGGGTTGCGGGCGCATCTGCTCCAGCGCCGGCAGGTGCATGCGGCGGACTTGGCGGCTGGCTTCGGTGACGTCGCGTTGCCGCAGGGACTGGCGCGCAAGTATCCGGGCGCGGCGGAGGCATGGGCGTGGCAGTGGGTCTTCGCAATGCGTTCGTTGTCCATTGATCCGGCGTCCGGGCAGCGCCGCCGGCATCATGTGCTGGCGGACAGCTTGCAGCGGGCGGTCAAGGAGGGGGCGCGTCACGCTGGCCTGAACAAGCCGGCCACGCCACACACACTGCGGCATTCCTTCGCGACGCATCTGCTCGAAAGCGGCACGGACATCCGCACCGTGCAGGACTTGCTGGGGCACAAGGATGTGAGCACCACGCAGATTTACACGCATGTCATGCAGAAGCCGGGGCTCGGGGTGCGCAGTCCGCTGGATATGGGCTAGGGCAGGCAAACTGCCACGGGTCGCGGGGGTGGAGGCCCGGTGGCCAAAGCACAAGGCGCGCACGGTTGCCCGCGCGCGCCCCGGCTGGTCGGTCGTTTGTTTGGTTCTCGGTTGGCTTAGGCCACGTTGATGGTCGTCCCGGCGCTTTGGGGGCCGTCACCCTTGGAGTTGCGGCCGATGACCTTGAACTCATACGCGCCGGCGGGCAGGCCCACGACGTAGCGCAGGCGCAGGACTTGGAAGGAATAGTTTTCGAACATATGTGATTTTGGGTTTGTTTTGACTGTTTTGGTTGACCGACAGCGTTAAAGGCGAAATCCGATGTTCAGCCGCGAAAGGGCGCAAAGAGCACAAAGGGGCTGAGGCTGGGATGACCCGGGCTGGGAAGATTTCCAACCACCCCGTTCTCGCAACAGCGAATTGCCTTTGCGATCTTTGCGTTCTCTCGCGGCTATTCCGGGTCGGAGTTCGCGTTAAAGTAGAGTCGAACTGAAGGAAAAGTGGCTGGTGGACCCTAATCCAGGTAGGGCGGGGTGTCCTCACCCCGCCGTCGGGCCACAGGAAGCCATCGAGGCCCGGCGAGGCATTCTGACCGCTCGACAGGGCGGTTTGAGGGATCGACGGTAAGTTCCGAGAGATCGACAGGGCGCGGTGACGGATCAATAAAGCCTTTCGAGGACTCGGCTGGACTAACACCGACTACGCGGGGAAGAGGATACAACTGGCTTGGGTGGAATAGTTGTTCCTTCTCCCTTCGCAGAGCGAGGGGAGAAGGTGGCCGGAGGCCGGATGAGGGGAGCGGCCACCAACGCCGACGCGGCCAACCCCTCACCCCGGCCCTCTCCCCTTGCTGCGCAAAGGGAGAGGGTGGAGCCAGCCAGTCGGCAGATGACTTTAACCAAGCGTCACCCGAGTTGGGAATGTGCGAGAGCTCGCAGCTGGGACGGCTGCGCTACGAGGTTCAGCGGTAGGGAGTCACGCCTTCCGCTGCGGTCTAAAACCCAGCGCGCCGGATCGTAAAACCCGCTGACCGACTCGCCCCCTAACCCTACCCGGTTTATCAGCTGAAATCGCGGCAGTTGGCGGGCGATTCCTTCCAGTATCGCTTCGCTCGACGGTCGGCGCAGAAATATCGATTCACGCATCGGGCAAACGGGGGTTCATGTTCGCGCGCATGAAAATAACTCGTCCGCTTCCCTCTTCAGCCTCGTCCCGACTGCACTTGCCGCTGGCGGCCTGCATGGCAGCCGTCGCGTTGTTAGCCATCGGGTGCCAAGCCTTCGACACCAACAAGCGCCAACGACACAACTCCAGCCTGGTGGATTACCTCTACCCAAGCGGCAACCACGATCGCGCCACGAGAAGGAGCTGGCGGAGGCGGTGATCCCGCACTTCCAGAAATATTCCTTCATCAAGTCCATCGAGATCATTCCCACGGCCTATCTGACGCCGGGGGGCGGGTTTGAGAACCTCGACCAACTACGCGCGCTGCTGGGCGTGGATGTAGTGGCGTTGCTGTCCTTTGATCAGTTGCAGACTTCGGATAGCACGGAGTTCTCGGTGCTCTACTGGACGATTGTGGGAGCGTATTTCATCCCCGCCGAGGCGAACCAGACGCACACGATGGTGGACGCGGCGGTGTTCGATATCGCCAGCCGGCAGCTCCTCTTCCGCGCGCCGGGCACGAGCAAATCACAGGGGCATTCCACGCTGGTGCGCACGGAGGAGCGGTTGCGTGCGAAGAGCGATGAGGGCTTCGTGGCGGCCGCGACGAATATGGTGGCGAACTTGCAGGTGGAACTCGCCGCATTCCAGCAGCGCGTCAAGGACAAGCCGGAGAGCGTGCGCATCGTGCGCCAGCCCGGCTACACGGGCGGCGGGGCGTTGGGCTGGGAACATGCGGGACTGCTGGGCGGCGTGGTGCTGCTGGGGATGCTGCTGCAACGGCCCCGCGCATGAGAAAGGAACTCCCACTGGGGTCGTTTGTTGGGCTGCTGGGGGTGGCCGCGCTGGCGACCTTCGCGCCGGCTTTCCATGCGGGGTGCGTGCTGGACCGCGATGCGCTGGCTGCGGGTGAGGGGTGGCGGTTGTGGACGGGACATCTCGCGCACTTTTCGGCGGACCATTTCTGCCTGGACGCACTGGTCTTCGTGCTGCTGGCGGTCGCGTTGTTCCGTGCGGGCGAGCGACGCTTCGGGTGGGTGATACTGGTGGGGGGAGCAGCGTTGAGCATCAGCCTGCTCCTCTGCGATGGCTGGCTATCGCGCTACGGTGGACTCTCGGGACTGAACGCGTTGCTGCTGGGGCGGCTGGTAATGCGATGGTTTCACCTGGGCGGCCGGCAGCGGGTGTGCGCGCTGGTGCTCCTTGCGGTCACGGTGGGGAAGTTCACGTTCGACACGCTGGGCTGGAGTGCGCCGAGCGTGGAGTTTGGTTCCGCTGCCGTGGTGCCGAGCCAGTTGAGCCACTGGTTCGGGTTGTTCTGGGGATTGGTGCTGCCAACGAACGCTCAGGTGAAGAACACCTTTTCCGCCGAGCGGCGCAGCATCCAGTCGCGGTCAGTGGCGGAGAGGAAGTCCAGCCGGTCGCGGAGGAGGGCGAGGGCATCGGCGTAGGTGTGGCCGCGCTGGATTTGGTAGGGGCAGTCGCTGGCCCACATGAGGCGTTGCGGGCCGAAGGTATCGCGCAGACGGCGGATCATCGGGCCGTAATCGAGATAGGGAGCGCGCTTCTTGCCGAAGGCGTAGAAGGCGGAGGCTTTGACGTGGACGTGGGGGAACTTCGCCAGGGCACAGAGCGCGTTGATATCGGCTTCCAGGAATTCCCCACTCACGCCGATGCGGGCGAAGTGGTCCAACACCACGCGGGTGCGGGGGAACTTGGCGCACATGGCCGCGAGACCCGGTAGCGCGTTGGGCCCAACGAGTGGGCAGAGGGCGAGGCCGTCGTCGCCGGCGCACTTCCACATTTCCGTCATGCCGGGCGAGCCGAGCCAAGCATCAATGGTCTGGGAGCCGGGATTGATGCGGAAGCCGCGCACACCCTGCTTTGCCAGTTTGCGCATCGCGTCCTGCGGGCGCGCGGCCGAGTCATCCACGATGCCCACGCCAGCGAAGACGCCGGGATAGCGGCGCATGGCGTCGAGCATGTAGCGGTTGTCGAAGCGGTAGAAGCTCATCTGGATGAGCACGACGCGCGTGACGCCGTGGGCGCGCAAGA
>RFVF01000178.1 GCA_009922615.1 Pseudomonadota bacterium | reverse complement strand
TTGCTCTTGCGTGTGTTGCATGATCTGTGGGCTGCGGCAAGTGGCGATGTCGGGTCTCGTGGTCTGATGTGGTCTGCGGTGAACGGGTCGTCTGGTCGTGCGCCTTCGCCGCAGATGTGGCAGGTGACGGCGGTGGCTCTGATGATGTGTGCGATGCGTCGATACTCAGCGTCGTAGAGCGAGTCGTGTATTGGCTGACAGGTTTCGCATCTCGTCGTGCGTATCGTCAGGTTGCCGCAGTTGATGCACGGTCTGCGTATGGTCATAAGTGCGGTGTCGATCGAGCAGTGGGGTCGGATTTGCACCGCCGCTTCTCATCAGGAATGATGAGCGTGCCACTATCAGCACTTCCACCGCCAGATCGCTTGTAGTTCTTCCCACGATACATGCGTGCGTTGAGTTCATCGAGTGCGCTGAAAGGCAGAATCGGAACAGCGAGCCGTTGTAATGCATCTTCGTGAAGCGGGTAGAAGTATCTGATTTGAAAGCCTGTGAGTTTCTTTGCGCCTATTCGGTTAAGGAATCTGCCGCCAGATTCAGTGCCTTTGCGTTGATAGCGATGCTTTATGCTGTTTTGCCCTTGCCCACCTGCTGATGCCTGAAAGTTCAGTTTGTGAATGACTTCGCCGTCTGGCATTCGAAACAAATCGGTGTTCACTTTCACACCAATCAGTTTGAAACCTGCCGCACGATAGATCGTTCCATCGCCGCATTGTGTCGCATCTGCATAAGATAAGACCCATTCAATGTGGGGTGCGTGTTTCTTGATTAGGCGGAATGCGACCGCAAGTGCTCTGCTCTCGCTGTTGCGTGGCAGGTTATCGCTGAATGCCATGCGATTCAGTTCTAGGAAACCGTTCCATGCTGTGCCATGTACCAGTCCGATTGTCTTTGATTTGTCGATCGGATTACCGAACTGCATGACGCCTTCTAATTTGTTGTTCCAGAACACGCCGAAGTGCAGGACTGAGTTGTTGACGACTTTGCCTGAATAGTGGTGTTTCTTTACAAACGCTCTGGCTGATGATGAGTCGATCGGGTCGACTCGAAGGTTCTTAGCCGACACTGCGCTGCCATTCATCGCAGATCGCCCATAGTGCGTTGCCGTTTGAGTTGTTGTTATCGCTGTCGGTGAAGTCATGTTTCTTCTTCGCTGCTGCGATCGCTTCCCTTACCTGTTCTGCTTGATCGAGTGTAAGTGTGAATGTCATCTGTGTTGCGTCTGCCCTGTCGCCAGTCGGCAGGCTGCCGAACGCATCAGATAGGTCGATGTTCAATGGGGTGATGATGCGTTTGCCTATGTCGTCGATGTCATCGGTTGAGTAGAGCGTGCCTTCGAGCGATGCTGCTGTTGTTGCTAGTTCCTGTAATACGGCGAGCAGGCTGCTGTCGTCATACGAAGCGAGATCGTTCGCACGGTTGTCTGCGAGCAGTATGCGCATCGCCTGCTCATCATCACAGTCGATGAAGTGTGCGCTGATCTTCTTCCAGCCGAGAGCCTTCGCCGCCTTCCATGTGTGATTACCAGCCAGAATGTGACCCGTGCTGCGCTGCACGACGATCGCCCGATACTGACCGTGCGCCTTCAACGACTCTGAAATCGCACCGATGTCACCCTGCCGCACATTCTTCGGGTGCGGTGTGATCGAGTCAATGCCGATCGTTTGAGTATCCAGTTCCTTCTCTGTCATGCAGCAGAGTCTAGGTGTGCAGGGTGCGCTGAATCTCGCTGAATGTGCGACCTGCCATGCGTCGAGTGAAGTGTTTGATTCGGTTCGCTGGTATCCCGATGCGAGTCGTCGGCAGTAGCACGCACAGCAGGTCTGATGCGTCTTGGCTCGTGTACCCTGCGGCGGTCAGTGCTTCGTCTGTGGGGAATACATCGGCGTGCCGCTGGTCGTCTGTGATTAGGTGGTCTTGCGTGCCGCCCGTGCTGGCGAGCCATCGGAAGTTCTGCGGCAGATCGGTGACGCTGCGCAGCATGGTGATTTCTTTCGTGTAGGCGTAGAAGAGCAGTCTTGGATTTGCACGGGCGATGTCGAGCCAGATGTGCAGATACCAGTCTGCGAAGAAGTCGCCTGCATCGTGTATGCGTATCGCTGGTGCGCCTGTGTCTGCCCATGTGCGCAGCCAGTCGTCTGCGATGTCGTGACGCTCGATCGGCAGCACTCTCGGCGGTCTGCTCTTCGTGAATCGTGATTCGCCGAGTTCGCAGATCATCTGTCTGCGCCACTCGTCTCGGTCGTCGATCACGAGTTGTAGGTTGCGTGTGTGTGCTGCAAGCACATTTGAGAACAGGTATGTGCCGTTGCGTGCGTAGCAGAGTTGTGCGCAGATGCCTGCTGACGGGCAGGTGCTGATGCGTCTGCCGTCAGCGAGTTTCGCTGTGAGTGCTGGTATCGACCAGTTCCAGATCAGATGCGGTCGTAGTTCGCTGTTCTGTGTGAGCAGCGGCATCAGTCGTCAGACGGCTGGTGAAGCGGTATGTAGTAGCGGTATGTGCCGCCGATGATGCGCTCATCGTTCACGATCGCCAGCCATGTCGGTGCGTCAGGGTCGCAGACGCAGCCGACCGTCGCATTTCTCGCACCGACGACGAGATGCTGACAGGTCATGCAGCGCACGATCATCGGGTGAACCTATCGACCGTCACGATGAGCACCAAAGCGCAGGCGAGCCAGATGACGACGACGACATCGAGAGCGTTCACGGGTACAGTTCGCCGTCAGCCCTGTGGCGTGCGATCTCTTGCGACATACGCTGCACGGTCGCTTCGAGTTCGGTGACACGCTCGATGAGAGCATCTTCACGCTGACCGTATGAGACGATCGTGGTGAGCAGTGCGTCACGCTCTTCACGCAGACGCTCGATGCTGTTCTGCGCATCTGAGCAGCGTGCCTGCCACTCGATGAGTTCAGCCATTCTTTCGTTGCCGTCGCTCATGTCGTCTGCGTTCCAGTTCCTTCCGTAGAGCATCTACGGTGTCGATCAGTTTCTCTTCGTCGAGCCGACCCACCGAGATGCGTGACAGAAAGTGTATTGCGTTCGCTAGGTCTATGTCTCGCACCACTTACCCCTATCTCAGAGACGGTGAGCCTAGTCATCGTGCGACCGCCAGCACCATTTCAGCGACCTGCCGATCTTCGAGTTCGGTGACACCTGTGAGCGTGTCGAGCATCGTGCGCTCGATCATGCTGCGCCCGTTGCGTGTCGGCTTGATGTGCTGCCGCCATGTGTTCACCGTCTGCACCGCACCGAACGCCGTACCCCTGAATGGTGCGCACCTGATGTCGGTCTGCCACATCTGGCGCAGCGTGTTGCGCAAGTTCTCTGCACGGGTCTGTGACTGGCGGCTCTCACGGTCGTCTGACGGTGCGAGCACGCTCAGGAAGCGGTCGAAGTTGCGGTCGCTTACCTTCACGCTCATCAGTTTCTTGATCTCTGCGGCGAAGTCATCACCGAGATGATGCACGATGTCGAGAGCCTGCCGTGCGTCAGCGAGACGCAGCAGCGACTGGCTCGTGTGCTTCACCCTGATCTCGTTGCTGCTCTCGCTCAGAGCCTTCGCACGAGTGTTGTCGCAAACGACGACCGTGCAGGTGCGCTTGTAGAGCGTGGCGATCTCGCCGTTGAACGATGTCGTGGCGAGCAGGTGCGGTCTGAACTCGACCCCTGCCGCCGTCAGGTTCTCAGGCATCTCGACCTGCACCCATGCGACTGCGCCGCCTTTCAGCAGACCAGCCGACCCGATGCTGAGATCGTCGTCGAGTAGGTTCGCTACCTGCGTGAGCAGCCATTCGTCGTACTGATGCGGCTGATACGCCTTCGACGGTACGCCGAGCACCTGCCACGAGTCGTCACGCACGATCGCCTGACGGTTCGGCACTTCGTACCGTGTGCCGTCTGGTGCGGTGATGTGCATCGGCATCGCTACTGCGTGCCACGAGAAGAGTCTGCGCTGCACATCTGCGACGGGTATCGCACCCGTGTAGTGATTCGGTTCGGCAGCCTGCTCGTCTTTCTTGTAGTGCCACGCCATGCCACGCTTCTCGGTGAATCCGATCAGCACCTGCGTATTCAGGTGGCTCAGTGTTTCTCTGGTCATGTCTAGTGTCTCTCTTTCGTTGAGTGTCGATGCGCACGGCGGCGTGCCGCACGCTGTTCTTCTTCCTTCCACTGAGACTCGTAGCCCCAGAGTCTGCCTGCGCAGAAGAATGCGATCGCTATGCAGATGAGCGAGAATGCGTCAGACCATGTGCTCACGTTCTGCCAGCCCAGACCGATGTTCACACCGATGTAGAGCATCTCTGCCTGACTGCGGTTCGGCACTGCGTACTTCGTCTGCCAGTGACGACCTGCACCCTGCCTGACCTGTATGCGGTAGATGTAGTTGATGCTCACGGGCGCACCTGCTTCGTGAGACCGAGTGGCGTGAACTCGCTGTGCAGCACGATGACCTGCGAGCCGATTAGTTCGGACTCGACGACCAGCGGCTCGAAGCGTGCGAGCACATCTTCGATCGCTGCTTCATGCGCCTGTGCCATGTGCTCGTCGCAGAAGTAGGTCTCGACGGCGAGCGTCAGTGTGACCTGCATCAGTGCGTAGTCGCTACGCACGGGCTGCTCAGTCGTGATCAGGTCGGCTTCGATGCGCCGATTCTTCGTCGCCATGATTAGTAAGCCTTCCCGTCGAGAGCGATGAGCAGTGCCGTGTCGCTCATGCCTGAGACGGTCGCATCGTTCGCATTTGCGAACGGGTTGCTGCCGTCTTGCACGGTGGGCGACTGTGCCGCTTCTATCGGCTCGTTCATGTTGCCGCACATTTCGAGCAGAGCGATCTCGTCGCTGCGCAGTGCTCGCAGCATCTGCCGCAGATCGTCTCGCAGTTCGTCGTAGGTTGCGCTGTCGTCGAGTGACGATGCGATCTGTGTGGCAGTCATCGCTTGTCTGCCTGTCGGTCTGCGTTCGGGTCACGCACTTCATAGGTGCGCCCGTCGCTCTTACGGAAGATGTCGGCACGCTCTGAGATCATCGTGCGCACCGCCGACTGCGGCACACCTGCCTGCTCTGCGATCTCTCGCACGGTGAGCACGGCGAAGATGTTCTGTGTCGCCCACTGGCGCAGCGTCTCTCGTGCGTCGAGCCTGCCGAACACAAGCCTGCCGTCGCTCTGCCGTGACCAGCCTTCGCTGACTCGTGCAGTGGCGAGCAGTTGCGCCTTGATGTCTGATGCGACCTGTCGGCGCACGCTCATCGGCACGACCGTCACCCACTTCGGTGCGCCGTGCGTCTCGATCGCTGCTGCG
>RFVF01000177.1 GCA_009922615.1 Pseudomonadota bacterium | reverse complement strand
CCCACGACGAGCTTCATGGTGTAGAAGAGCCGGCCTTGCTCATCGGTGCCAACGTCATGGACGGGGACGATGTTCGGATGCGCTAGCTGCCCGAGCACGCGGGCTTCTTGCAGGAAGCGCTGTTGTTCTTCCTCGGGGGCATTGCGTCGCAGCATGACTTTCATGGCCACGCTGCGGCCGAGCTTCTGGTCGCGGGCATCCAGCACCGCGCCCATGCCACCCCGCGCAATCTCACGGCCGGGGCGGTAGGCGGAAGCGGGGGTCATGTGTTGCGCCGCAGGTTAGCGCAATCTCACTGCCCGTCCAGCCGCTTCACCTTCACTTCAGACACCGCCCAGTCGGCGGCCATCGTGCCGAGGGCGAGGACGCCGACGCGGTGGAGCCCCAACTCTTATACTGGCTGACGGCGGCAGTGGGACCGGTCCATTCGTAGAGGGGCGGGCCGTCGAGCGTGGTGGTGATGGTGGCGTTGGCGCCGTCGAGACACACAAGTCACTTTCGAGCGTGCTGCGCGCCAAAGTGGTTGGCTAGTCCGAAGAGACCCGGCAAGCAGCTTCAAGCTAGCAGAGTGAGGGGGTTGCAGACGAAGACTGCTTGAG
Source organism: Pseudomonadota bacterium (assembly GCA_009922615.1). Classification (GTDB taxonomy): domain Bacteria; phylum Verrucomicrobiota; class Verrucomicrobiia; order Limisphaerales; family SXTU01; genus SXTU01. The sequence continues at coordinate 4,861 of RFVF01000177.1, read as the reverse complement.
GACTTCAGACACAGGGGAGCGAGCGTGAAGTGTCATTGCTTCAACAAGTCGCGTGCCTCACTTAACAGGTTAAGCGCCAATATCACATCGTTCCATGCCGGACCCAGATCGGGGGCGTCGGGCCTGGGAAGCTGATCCACAGCGAGTGTTTCGGCCTTAGTGAGAGCGGCGCGGGCTTCGCTGGCACTCCCGAGCCGATGGTGGGCCATGGCAATCAGCGCGCTGTTGCCTACTGCGACCATGACGATGGCTCGGTCATTCCCGGAGCGCAGGGTTTCGAGGACACCGGCGAAATCGCCTACTCGATATTGGCCCAGTGCCTGAACCGACTGGAAGTATGGATTCGAGGGTCCGGCAGCAGCAGCAGCGCGAGCCATGCGCAACGCGGACTCACGGTTGTCAGCACTCAGGTCGTCAATGGGGAGCATCAGGTTCAGCTTTGCCGCACGTTCCAAATCCCCCGGCAGCTGTGACTTCTCAAATTGCTTTAAGATCGCCCGACCGTGCTCTCGAAAGGCGGCGTGATCACCGAGTTGTGCCAGCACGGTGCCCAGATGCATGGCGGGCATACTGTCGTTAGGGTGCTCACGGGCCAATTGGACAAAGAGCGGACGGGCCTCGCTCCAGCGGCCAGCGCGGGCGTGCTGGTGAGCGAGTGCGAATGGACCCGCAGCCGGTTTAGCCGGCAACACTGGAACAACGGCAGTGGGGATGGCAGAAGGCGGCGCGGAGCGCGGAATCAGGCTGGTGATATGGCTGAGGTCGTAAATCCGGGTGGTGCGTTCCTGACCGTCAACCATGAGGAGCTTTCCGTTCGGGCTGAAGGAGAGCACGACCGGGTTGCCGGCCAGGCCAAGGAAATAATCCAGCAACTTGCCGGTGCTGTGATCCCAAATTTTCACGGAGCCGTCCGCCGATGCGCTCGCGATTATCGGCAGCCCGGGATGGAAGGCCAACGCGCCGACATCGCCGTCGTGCGCACGGAAGCTGTTGGTTTCGCGAAGCGTTGCGGCATCGAAGAGATGCACCGAGCGGTCACTGCCGCCTAGGGCGACGAGCTTGCGGTCGGGCGAGACGGCGAAAGCCTGCACATGGAAACGGTTCGTGGCGCTCGCCAGCATCTTGCCGGTTACGCCGTCAAGTTGGTGAAGATGGAACTCGACGGCGTCGGCCTTGATCGTGTGGGGGGCCAGCGCGACGAGGTGTCCGGCGGACCCGGCGAACGCAGCTCGCTCGAAGCGGCCGGGTATTTTGAGTTGTGACTCCCCAGTCCTCACGGAAAAGGCTTCCAAGCTGCCGTCTCTGTGCGTGACTGCAAGGCGATTGGCCGCGTAATCGAACGCGAGGTCCGCCACGTGGTTGGGCAATGTCAAACTGCGCTTCTCGACGACAGCGCTTCCTTCGGTGGCGAAGAGTTTCACCAAAAACGGAGCAGTGCCGATCTTGGGACCAACCGCAACAGAACCGCTGGCGGGATCGGTGACGCAGTAGTTCGCGCGTGGAAATAGGCCTCCCGGGAGTTCCACCATGCGGCCGGGCATCGAGAGGTCGTAGCGGGCCAACTCATAATGCTTTCGTGCGATGAGCACGGTGTCCGAGAGGAACGCGCCACCCCAGCCTTGCTCGGACAGTTGGGAGAGTTTCACCAGCTCACGACCGACGGGGATTCGCCAGAGCCGCGGCGGATTTTCTCGGGTGAGCAAATGGCCGCTGGCGGTGTTGAGCGCCCATGCGACGTTCGGACCCGGGTTCAGCCCGGCGAAGGTAGCGCGCAACGCCAAGAACTCGGGGTCCCACAACCGGAAGAGCCAGAGGCCGGAGTTGATCTTGCCCTCCTCGCCCATGGTGAGCAGGTGGCCGTCGGCGGTCCAGGCCATCGCCTGCATTCTGCCCGAGTGAAGCTTGCCCTGCTGGAGCACCGCGCCCGTGGAGGTGCTGGCCAGCATGACTTCGCCTTGCTGCGTGCCGATGGCGATGGTCTTGCCATCAGGGTGCAACGCCTGGCACATGGCATAAACGGGGAACTGGCTCACCTCGCGGCCGTCGGCGGCGTTGAAGATCCAGCAGAACCGCGCCGAGCCGCCGCTGGACGCGATGACCCGGCTGCCATCCGGATGAATGGTGACGCTGCCGTAGTAGGACGCCCGTTGCAGCCAGCGCGTCTGGCCCGTGGCAGTTTCGATAAGCGTGAGCTGCCCGTTGGGCCGGCCGCCGACGAGCGAGCCCGAGATGGCAGCCAACAGGCTGGCGTCATGTCCGAGGACGATTTGTTGAACTGTCTCTGTCGGCAATGTCAGCGTCTTGCGCAGCGAGCCGGTTGCAGTGTCGTAGAGGTCCACTTCCCTTCCGCCAGCACGGACCGCGAAAGTTTGGCCGTCACCCGAGAATGTCACTTCGCGCAGGCCCGTGCGGCTTGTCTTGACGGTGCGCAAGAGGCTTCCGCCCGCCGCATCCACGAAGCCGATCTCTCCGCGCGCCGCGACCAGCGCGAATTGACCGGGCTGGCCGGGCACGGCAGCGAAGCCAATGAAACTCTCGAAGCCCGGCACACGCAGCCTGCCCAGCGAAGCGTCGCGCTTAGTGGAAAGGTATGACCACGTGGAGTCACGCTTATCAGGCGGGCAGGCGTCGAGCGCCTGCACCATCCCGGAGTAATCACCGCTGCGGAACGCGGCCTCGGCCAGCGCGATCTGCGCCTGCGCGAAGGAAGCCTGCGCCTGTTTCTCCTTTTGCTCTGCCACCGCCTCGGCTTCGCGAGCTTTGCTTGCTTCGTTCTTCGCCTTCTGCTCGCTGGAAACCACCTTGCCGAGGAAACCCATGGTCAACAACACGATCAGCGAGGCTGCGACCGTCAGCGCCTTGTGCCGGTGGATGAAGAGCCGCACCAACGTCAGCGCATTGGCTTTCTCCGCGCTCGTCGCGAACCCGCCTTGATAGGCCTCCACATCGGAAACGATCTGGGGCACCTCGGCATACCGGTCTTCCGGTCGCAACGCCATTGCCCGCATCGTCACCGCCGAGAGCGATGCCGGCACCTTGCCCCCCGGACAATGCGGCAAGCCCACCACCTTGCTCGCGTCCGCCACCGTGCCCCCGGCCAGCTTCGGGCCGGCGGAGCGCGACGCGTTGTAGTGCGTCGGCGGCGTGATCTCGCCGCTGATCACTTTCGACAGCACCTCCGACACCTGCCGTCCCTCCACCGGGTGCCGCAGCGTCAGGATCGCGTAGAGGATGCCGCCTAACGAATAGATGTCCGAGTGGGTCCCGATGTCCGCCAGTCGGCCTTCCGCTTGTTCCGGCGGCATGTATTGCGGCGAGCCCATCACCGCGCCCTCCATGGTCAGCCCGCTTTCACCGGCCGCCAGTTGCGCGTCGCTCAACTCGGTGAAGCCTTCGATCCCGGCGGCTTGGTTGGCCTCCGTCTGGGCGTGCTGTTCGTCATCCAAATGCTTGGCCAAGCCCCAGTCCATCACCAGCACTTCGCCAAACTCCCCCACCATCACGTTCTCCGGCTTCAAGCGCCCTTCTTGATGGCGCTGATAATCGCCTGCAAGGTCCGCCCCTTCACCAGCTTCATGGTGTAGAAGCGTCGACCTTGGGCGTCGCGGCCCATCTCATGGATGGGGACGATGTTGGGATGCTCCAGGCGCGCCAGCACCAGGGCTTCGCGAAGGAAGCGCTGGCGGGCGATGGGATCCTGCTCGCCCGCCTCCAGCATGACCTTCATGGCCACCTCGCGGTCGAGCGTCTGGTCGGTGGCCGAGAGGATCGCACCCATGCCCCCGCGCGCAATCTCCCGGCGGATGACGTAGTTGCCCGCGCCGGTGGCTGCGGGTGTCGCTGTAGTTGCCGAAGTGCCCTCGTCAAACACCATAGTGGTGTCCATGCCCCTCTGCGCGGTCACCGCCACGGTGACGGCGATCGGACCCACTTGGAAGGTGGCCGGATAGGTCAGCTCCACGGGCTGGGTCAGGGCCTGTTCTTTGGCGAAGGTCCCCGCCGTGCTGTCGAGGTCTTCGAGGATTAAGCTCTCGGCTGCGAGGGTCAGGCGGGCGTGATTGCGGGAGACCGAATCGGAGGGCAGACAGATCGGACACGTCGGGTCGCGACCAAGCAGCGCGATGCCCTCCTCCAGCAGGACTGAGATTTGCTGCCCCGACTCCAGCGTAGCGGTAAGGCGGAAGTGGGTCATGCGTTGCGCCACAGGCTAGCGCATCAGGACTGGGCGTCCAGCCACTTCACCCCTCAAACAAACTCCGCGCAAAGCGACTCCGCCTGAGCAGGGACGGTCTTCACGGCTTCCTCCTGCAAGTCGGGTGAATCGCCGTGTTTGTTCAGGATGAGTTTCACAATGACCTTGATCTTCGCGTCGGCACTTTCGAGAAGGGTCCAGTCGGTGGTCACGCTCTTTTTCACTTGGGTGATCAGCCAAGGCTGGGAGAGGGCAGGCTTTCCCATTGTGCTCGATCGGGAGGTCCTACCGGTGGTCCGATTGTCTCTACCGAAGACGCGGCTTTCCCTGCAGCCCTTGTCGCATATTGTATGCGCGCTTGAACGGCGCACATGCCTAAGTGCCGCGTAGCGGAACTCCTCAGCTTGATCACGCCGGAAGATTTGGCTGACGCATCAGATATTGTTTGCCGCTCAGGGTAGTTTGCGCAGCCTGAAGAAGCGGCCCTTGCCCTGCACTGGCAGGGTGGTTGAGGCCTGGCCATTGTTCACCGTTGGCTGTTCCTGAACGGCGGCCCAAATGACCGGGGGAATCAGGCTGGTGGTGGCTTCCAGGGCAAACCCGCTTGATTGGGCCAAATAATGAACCAAACGTTAAATGCCATGATGAGGGCAATCCACATACCAAGAC
>RFVF01000176.1 GCA_009922615.1 Pseudomonadota bacterium | reverse complement strand
GGTGCGGCGAGAGCGCGGCCCCGCCTTCGCGGATGTTAGCGATGGCGCGGGTGAGAGCCTCGATGCCGGTGCCCTTGACCAGGAAGCCATCAGCCCCCCAGCCCAGCGCCTCGGCCACCGCCCGGTCCGAGTCATCACAAGTTAGCACCAGCACAGGCGGCACGGCCGCGCCGGCCTGCTTCTTCAGCCGCCGGAGGAATTCCACCCCCGGCATGGCCGGCATGAGCAAGTCCAGCAGCACCAAATCTACCCGGCGGCGCTTAAGATGGTCCAGCGCCCGCTGTCCGTCCGCAAAGACGCCCGCACAGACCATCCGCGCATAGTGCGCGAGACTTGCCGCCAGCGCGGCGGCCACCTCGGTCTGATCATCCACAAGGACGAAGCGGACTCCAAGGAGGCTGGGTGGGGGTGGGCCATAGCCATTAGATTTCATGGGGAGATCCCGCGTCTTCGATTTGCACCTGACCATCAACGACGCCCAAACCGTTGGTGAGGCGCACCCAACTGTTCGTGTTGAACACGTTGGTGGTCGCGTAGACCTCGAAAGCCCCCAAATCATCCGCACCAGCCAACCCGCCATCCTGGTCACCGAAGCGCAGGCGGAGTCGCCCGTCGCCCAATCGCTCCGGGCCTAGCAACCGCTGCGGCACCAGCACCCGCAACCGCGCCGGACTGCTGGTGACGCTGCCATAGATGTTGGTGACAATTGCGGCGAAGATTCCCGAAATAGCGCGGTTAGTGGCATTGAAGCTCAAGCTTACATTGTTGGCTCCCGGCAAGGCCGTGCCATTCCGGAGCCATTGATAACCAAACGGGCCGGCACCACTGGCCACCACGCTGAAAGTGACTAGGGAGCCCGAATTGACCGAGAGACTGACAGGGCTGGTGGTGATGGCGGGCGGGGCGGAGCTTTCTGCCTTTCCAAAGCCTATGACCTGCCGGGACCACGTGGAGTTCGCGATCTTGTAGCGCCAGATGGCATCAGGGCTACCGTCTCCGTCGCTGTCAAAGTTGGCATCTGTGAACGCACTGCTGGGCGGATCGTTCAGCTTGAAGAAGCCATTGCTGCTGCCGGTGAGCTGCACGTAGGTGCGGTAACCCAGGCAATTCTCGCCGGTGACATCCACCCCATTGGACCGACCCGCGGCAAACAGCCGCTCCGGGATGAAGGCATGGAACGTCGCCGTGCTAGCCGAGATGCCCTTGGCAGCCAGTGAGACCATCTGGCCGATGTAATTGGTCGAGGTCTGGGCGGCGTCGCCCGGCCCGGGCGGCTCCACGTCATGGTAGAGCATGTCTGTGACAAAAACGGTGCCCCGGAAGTTTTCGGGGCCGGTGGGTGTGGGGGCGAGCCGGACCAGCAATCCAAACGCCGCGCCAACGGTGTCTGGGTTATTGCTTTCGGACGCCACCGGGTCCACCACCCGGGCGCGAACCGTTAGTTCATTGCCAGAGGGGTTTACGGCATAGCCAACGTCGGACAAAACTGCGGCGTCAGCTGTCATGGCCAAAAAGCTGACGTGGTCATTGGTGCGTTTGGAAAACTTCAGGACCAATTGCGTGCCGGCTGCCAGCGGTGAGCCGGTCAAGTCAGCCTCGGCAACGGTCGGAGCGGCCGGGTTGGCAGGCAGGCGGTTGAAGAAGCCGAACCGGTAGGTTCCGCTGACGGACTGTCCCAAGCCTACGGGATTGGTGGCCCCGGGTGGCGAGGCGAACACGGTGCCCAGTGCGCTGAAAGGAACTCCATCATGGGTGGACTGAGTTGGCAGCCACGCGAGATCGGGTGGCAGGGTAATGGAGGTCGCAAAACTGTCTAGCACCACCCCCTCGCTGGCACTAACAGTGCGGTTGCGGGAATACGCGCCAATGCCGACGAGGAAAGCCCCGGAGGAGTTGATGCCCCAATTAGTGCCGGGACTGAAAGAGCGCAAAGTTATCCAGTTTTCCCCGTTGGCAGGACCATCCGGATCATACTCCAACAACAAAACCCCCGAGGCGGCCAACCAGCGGGCTCGCAGCAAACCTACGGTGTTGGTGGCCGGGGCGAAGGCGTCCTGTCCCAACTGATCCACGTCATCCAGAGTATGGGTGACATAAAAGTCTCGGTAAGCAAAACCGTTGTCCTTGCCGATCTCGATTTCCAAATTGAGCCGGTCGCCGGGATTGGCGGCGTTAAGCACATACAAGCCTGCTCCGACATATCCGTTGGTGGCAAAGGCCAGATTCGGCAGTTCGACCTGTACGCGCGCCTCCCAGTCCTGATTTGCCGGCGCGAGGCCTTTTTTCCAGACCCGGTAAACACCCGCGTCTGCCGTGTTGTTCTGGCTAAAGACCAGCCGGTTGGTCTCTTGGATCAGCACGGTGTTGAGAGAAGATCTCGTGAAGTCGAAGTCTCCCCAGTTGACGGTGTCGCGGATGGCCCCGTCGAAGCCGTCCGCGCCGGCGAATGAGTCGCTGACGGCAGGCAAGCTGATCACCAAGGCTGGGGGATCGCTTGTGATGCTTCCCCCAAGTCCGGTGACATTCAGGCTGTAAAGTCCCTCCTGGAATTGGCTCAGATTGCTCAAGACCAACTGGCTGCCTGCCGCGCCGGGGACCATGCTCCCGTTGCGGAGCCACTGGTAAGTCAGACTTCCGGTGCCCGTTACCAAGGCGGAAAGGGTGACGGTCCCGCCGTTGGTCGTGGAGGCGCTGCGCGGGGTGGCGCTGAACAACAATGTGGGCTGGGCCTCGGCGGCAACTTTGGTGATGGTAAATTCGTCCAGACCATAGGAAGCATTGCCATCATTGCAGGCGATCTTGAAAGTTCGCAGCGGGACCCCAACGTTCAGATTGGCCTGGCCTTCAAACACTCGAACGGCCAGACCACTGTCCCCCACCCAGAGATCAAACTTGCCATCTGCCAGCGTAATGTTTCCCCCGTTGGGGCTGAGGTAGCTGACCGGACCGCCGCTGTTGTTCACCGCCCACGTGACCAGCGGAAAGGCATCTGAAGCAAAGCCGTTGAACGTGGTCGGACTGCCCGTCCAACCCCACTGGTCGCCCGCCGTATCCAAGCCGCGTAGGTCAACGGCGATTTGGGCGGCGACCTGGGCCCCGGTTTCTGCTTGGCTGAGCGCGCTGAAATTGGTGCCTAGTTGGAAAGACATCACTGAATTGGCGACGGACTTGATCTGCCCGGGCGTAAAGCGCATCTGAACCACTACGGCACCGACGGACGCAGCCAGGTCGGTTGTGCGGACGAGGCTGGCCGATCCAGCCCCGGGACGACTCAGCACCAGCGAAGTGCCCAATCCCACCTGCGAAGCAATGTCCATCACCAAGGCCCCCGCCCCCGCCGTGCCTGATATGGAGTTAAACTGCGCCGTCGTTGGGGCGGTCAGGTTGAAATAGTCCCCAATACTGGTCGACTGGTTGAAGTTCTGCTGCAGCAGGGCCTGCGGGAAAGAAGGTAAAACGGAGCCCAACAGAAGCAAGAGCGCGAGTTGAGGAATACGATTCATGGCTTCAAAGGTGCAGTGCACCATTATTGTTTCAGCAACTGAGGCCCGTTTTGGTTCCACATCAAGCAGCACAGCGCCCGATGTGTATGATGCAAAGGCACTCATATGGAATCGTAGCAGATTGCGACGGCCTCATTTCAATACTCTAAAAGTGGTATTTTGCTCCGGACCGCACGGCCTAGCAGCGGATTAGGATTGGGGAGTAGGCGGATAGCCGGAGATCCGGTGAGACGGGAGAAATGGGCAGTAAGAACTGCCGTGCCGGACGGGATTTTTTTCAAGGCCCGGGCTGACCACTCCCATGGGAAGCCTGAAAACAAGCCATTTCCTCAAGCATGAAGGGTAGGATCGCCGGGTGATGCGTGGCATGGGTATTGCAGAGGATGATGGGAAAGATGTGTAGGCTCAGCCCGAGCTGGCCGACGCGCAACCATCAAGACCTAAAGACGTGCAACATTTAACCAACCCTCCGGCAGCCTGCGGCAGATGGCGGGCGCTTAACCGCCGCTCGGCCAGCATCTCACTCCTGCTTCTGCTTCTGCTGTCCGCTGGCCGGCACTGCGCTTCAGGGCAAGTGACGGGAACCCCACCACTCGTCAATCCGACTCCGGTTGGGTATGTGCCGCCCGGGCTGCACCGGGCAGGGCCGATAACTCAGCCCCACGGGTTTCCGGACTGGTATCAAGACAAGACCGGCTTGGCACTTGAGTTTGGGACTCCCAAAAGCCAAGCCGAAATCGCCGGCGGATGGGTGCTGGTTAATCTAGGGATTTTCTACCCGGAGACTTATCCAACCAGATTCTCCACCGAGCATTTTTATCATGCCGCAGGAGCCCAAATGGACATACCACTGCCGGCTGCCGTGGCTGCCGTGGCTGGCAATCCGACAACCCGGGCGCGGCTCGTGTTGGGCCATGAAGCCGGTTTTGCTAACCTCGTCGTGGAACCGGGCGCGCAGACCGTATTCACCCGCATCCGGGTTGACATCCGTGACTTGCCTTACAGCGGAACCTATCGCATCACCACTCCTTACAAGATCCTGGTTGTAAGCAACGCGGTCGCGGCCACACGTCTGTTTCTTACCGAGGACGTGGGCCTAACTCCTCCGCCGGCTTCGGAAGCAAACTTCAACCTGAGCCTGCATTCCAAGTATGGCCCTTATCTCCTGCCCTCCAACACGCGGGGCGGTGCGGAGCTGCCCCCGGTCACCTTTGAGGGCCGGTCTTACATAGCTGACGCAGCCCGCATTGGAAAAATAACTGGCAGCCCGCTCGGCCCCCAAACGAACGTATTCCGCATTGAGTGCTGGGATTATGTTCGCAACAACGGCATTCCTGTGCTGGATCCAGCTGGAAATCCGATCGTCACCAAATTGCTCGATACGGAAGTGGATGACTTCACACTGACCGGGCGCATCAAAACCGACACCATTCCTGATTACGTCAAAATTGACCGAGCCAGCTATTTCAACTCACCCACGGATAAGCGGGTCGATGTCTTCGTCACGTCCCCGGCATCCCTGACCAACCGGTTGCCTGCGCAGCCTTTTTCAACTCTGGTCGCGCGCCCAATCACCTTATACCCGGCACCTCCGCAAACCAACACCTTGATCACCGGAACTACGGTTTTGGCTCCGCCAGCCGGGGTTCCCGGGATCGTGATGGCTCGCAACGGCTCCAGCCTGTTCGCCCAATCACCGCAGATCAAGACAGGGATATTTCCGCAGGAAGTCACTGTGATGGATGGGATTGGCGCCATCTACCGCGCCAGAGTGACCGATTCCTTATATATCTCGACCATCAACTACTCCCCGGCATCCCAGACTCTCAGCGTCGAATCCATATCGAGCGATACGGTCACCCCTCCGGTTTTGAGCCTCTCCGGTGTGGAAACGACGGCACCGACCATTTTTCAGAACGGGGTTTTGAATCTCACTGGATTGGCAGCGGTGCCCAACGAAGTTGGCATCGTTTCCTCCTACGGGGC
>RFVF01000175.1 GCA_009922615.1 Pseudomonadota bacterium | reverse complement strand
CAAGGCCATGACCTTCGAGCCGCAATCCATCGCTTTCTCGCCCGACGGACGGTTCGCGCTAGCGTGCGATGAGAAGACGGCGAAGTTGTGGGACGTCAGCAGCGGCGCGCCCACGCTCCGTGCGGAATTGTCGCACCGCCACCAGTATCAAGTCCTGGGCGGTGGACCGAATGGGAAGCCAGTGCAGTTCTCCAGCGTCGCCTATTCGGCAGATGGCAAAACGCTGGTTACCGGCAGCTGGGACGGCGTGGTGCGGCTGTGGGATGCCAGCGGCGCGACACCCGTCGAGCGCGCCGAACTCTGGAAAGGCTGGCGCGTGAAATCCGTCGCGGTGTCTTCCGACGGTCGCACGGCAGCGTCGTCCGCGTGGAACGGGCAGGTCGTCATCGGCTCCGCCACGACGAAGAAGGCTGCGCGCACGTGGCAGTTCGATGACGCCGTGAACGAATTGTTTTTCCTGCCGGACAACCACCGGTTGGTCGCCGTTCGCTGCGATGGCAGCGTATCGGTCTTGCATGTCCCGTGAGGCCGCTGCTTGCCTTGCACTTTTTTTAAGAAGCGGCGAAGACCCCCTCCCGCCCACGCCCGGCCTGCACCGCTTCGTCTGCGAAATGTCGATTGAGCCACCATTGCCTAAAGCGGAATGCCGGCTGCTGGAGCACTAGTTGCAGCACCTCTTCTGCAACCACCCTCATTCTTGGCCCACTGTGTATCTCAGCTTTACCCAGCTCAACGATGCGTTTTTGGAGCGATTCCGTGAAGTGCAGTCGGCATGTGCAATCGCTGAGCACACCACCGCCAAGATACTGCAGCGACTTTTTCGCGGCGCTCCCAAGATACAGTCCGAGAACTCCAATCGACCCTGAAACCGGACGCGGAGAGGCGGCCGACGTTGAGCATTGAAAAAATGGTTGCTGGCCAAACTGCGGATAGCCAGCGCCCCCCCTGCCAGTCTGAACGTGAATGCTCCTTCTGCTACTGGATAGGCCGATGTCCTCGAACTCGGCTTGTTGAAACCATCCAATCGGCCTCACTAAGCCTCCGTTCCAGCCGCCCAGCCTTCACCGGCACCCCCTGCCAGCTCTCCCAGCACTTTGAACAACGGCGCCTGACGTCGTTGGCCGATACAATGACGACAACACGCAAGTCAGCTGGATGAACGCCTGATAGACATTTTGAGCAAGTCAATAATCTTGGCGTCCCACGTTGGAAGGAATGCCCGAACTACGCGGGCTTACCATTGATGATGGACGTGAGCTGGAACAAGAGGTTCTGCCAATCCGTGAGCGGGACTGGACTTACGTTCGGCCGGACAGACTGGCCAGCAGTTTCACAATCATTATGGTCTCCTCGGACTCGGTTGTGAGCGGTGGCTCTCTCGAATCAACCGCCCGGCCCAAACTGCCCCTCTTTGATACTCCGCGACCACTTCGCAGTAGAACCGCGGCAGCGATTCGATCGTCTGCAACCACTGGCTCGCTTCGCGATAGAGTCTGCGGCGCCCGGTTCCAAACGGGCAGTTGGTAGGCGATTCCTTTAGTCAGAAACGGCTTGTCCCCCATGGCCGCCCAACTGGAGGGCAAGTATGCTGCAGACGCTGAGTCATCCAATGAAGACAGCCCACCAACCACGAGAACGACTGACCACCTTCGCCAAAGCGAACGTGGAGGTATCGTCCCGGTTCAACGCCCTGATCGCCCACGACGATGCCAGCATGGGGATTTGGGCCAAGCACGTTTTTTCCAACGTTACTCGGCATCTGGAGCTGGGCTGCCAGACAGGGCTGGAAGTCTGGAAGTTCAACACGCTCCAGATGCCGGCCCCGGCCGCCAGTGCACCGGACGATGCTGTGGCAGCGAGCATGATCATTCTGGCCGCCCGTGAGCAGAATGAAGTGCCGCATGCGGTCAGGAAATGGATAGAAACCTGGCTGGCGCGCCGGGCCGGTGCGGAGGGCACCTTGGCGCTGTTATTGGAGCCGGCCCTCAATGCTTCGACAGCCAACTCTCCCACCCGCATCTATCTCCGCGAGGTCGGCCAAAGAGGAAACCTGACCACCCTGATGCTCACGGATCCAGAGGAGCATCAGTTCCCCCGGGGAGCTTGGCTACCCGGTGCCGGCTTCACGCGGGCTATGCCGCCAGCACTCACAGCGGCCCTGGCTCCCGGGTGGTAAGACGACGCAGACACATTCTCGCTCAGACCAGCAACCAACCCGCTTCCAACTTATGAAAACGACCAAACTATCACCCTGTGCAACGCCTTGGCAGTGCGCCGGCCAATGCATCCTCTTGCTTATCACTTGGCTCGCCCTGATGGAGACGGCTGCACGGGGCGCCGTCGGGTTTTCCGTCACGCCCGGCACCGTGAGCAACACCTACAACCGCAATGTCACACTCCAGATCACCGGCCTGGCCACCAACGACACGGTCCTGGTGCAGAAATACCTAGACCTGAACAACAATGGAATCATTGATGCCGGCGATTGGATGGTGCAGCAGTTCAGGCTCACGGATGGGCTGGCGGGCATGGTAATCGCTGGCGTGACCAACATAAACGTGCCCGGCGACACGGATGCGACCGGTGGACAGATCACGGCGAAACTGGGCTTCATCACCGGCGATTTCATGCAGAACATCGGGGGGAACTATCTTTACAAACTTTCCAGTCCGGCGGGAAATTTTTCACCCATCACCAACCTGTTCACCGTCACCAATGTTCCCTACGCGCAGACACTAAGCGGTAACGTGCTCAGCAATGGTTCGAGCCCCCCGGTGCCCAATTCCCTGATCCTGCTGTTTCCGCCTCCGCGCCCGGGAAAGGGCGGGCCGGGTGGTTCACCCGTGGCAGGAGCCGTGGCTAACAATTCAGGTGGCTACACGATTCCGGTTCCGACCGGCACCTACATGGTTCTGGCCTTTGGCAGCAATTGCGTTTCGAGCTTTTCGGCCGCGCCAGTGGTAACGCTGGGCAGCGGGACAACGGTCGTCACGAACCTGACGGTTACGAGTGCCACGGCGGTCATCTCGGGCAGGGTGGTAGAGGCCGGTAATTCCGGTGCTGGTCTGCCGGGCATTCTGGTGCCTGCGATGGCCACCGACGGCTCCATCGCCGTGGCATTTACAGACACGAACGGAAACTTTTCCGTGGGAGTGCAGCCGGGCCAGTGGAACGTGAACGGCGATGGGGGCTCGCTCAATGTCCATGGTTATGTTGGGCTGGAGAGTGGCCTCACGGCCAACGCAGGGGCGACGGGCGTCCTCATCCCCATACCGAAAGCCACGGCCTTGTTCTATGGCAGCGTGCAGGACACTCTGGGAAATCCCCTAGCCGGAATTGATGTTTATGCCAACGACCAGAACAACCAATTTTACCAAGCGGATAGTTTTTCGCGTGGCAGTGGCGCTTACATCACCGCCGTGCTGGGCGGTCTGGGAGTCAACGACCCTTGGGGCATAGGCATTAGCACCGACGGCAGTCCTGCCAACTACGTCTTTTCGAGGCCGAATTTCGGGCCGAATAGTAACGGCACCAATGTCGCCTCCGGCACGGCGACGTTAATCAATTTCACCGGTCTGCTGGCGACCAACCAGATCACCGGCAACCTCCAAGCCTACGGCACCAACATCGTCGGAGTCGGCGTGTGGGCCAGCGCAACGATAAATGGGGTAAATTTCTTCCAGTATGCGAATACCGATGCCAATGGGAATTACTCTCTCAGCATCGGCAATGGCGTCTGGTCGGTCGGTGTGGAAACCAGGGGTGGGAGCGACAGTTTGGACGCCCTGCTGGGGGCCGGCACCTACGAATGGCCGGCCAGCCAGAAAGTTGGCATCAGCAACAGTAACGCGACGGCGAACTTTGTCATCCTGCCTTGCAATGGCGTGCAAATCACCACCACCAACCTGCCGGACGGACAGGTGGGCGTTTTCTATGGTAGTTTCCTGCAGGGCTCGGACTGCACGGGCAATCTGATCTGGACGGTGAACGACCCGGGGAACATGCCTCCGGGGCTGAGCCTGGCCGGAAACCAAATTCAAGGCATCCCAAGCAGCAGCGGCACGTTTCAATTCACAGTGCATCTGGAGGACGGCAACGGCCAATCCACGAACCAGCCCTTGAAGCTGTTCATTGCTCCGGCCCCGGCAGGTGTGCTAATAACGACAGCAGCGCTACCCAACGGAAACATCGGTGTGTTTTACGGCGTTCAGTTGAATGCCGCGGGTGGTCCAACGCCGTATAGCTGGTCCTTGAGCCCCAGTTCGGCCCCGTTGCCTGGTGGGCTGGGCTTGTCCACGGCGGGATTCCTTTCAGGTTTCCCCACGACCGCTGGAATGTTCAATTTTTCAGTGCGGGCGATGGACAGCGCTTCCAATTTTGCCGACCGCCTTTTATCCGTCTCCATTTCCCCCTTCGGCACCGAAACCATAACCTTGAAAAGCGATGTGTCCACCCTTGGTGCGGTCTTGGGCCCCGGCACCCCATCCAATATTATCCTGAACCAGTTGGATGCCGGCGACACCTCCGGGTTGACCTTTCAACCGGTCAGTGTGGGTTCCTTTGGCAGTTATACCCCCGTGCCAATTGGGGCTCCCAGTGGCACTTTGGTGGTCAACCTTCCGCCCGGGGATGGGGAGAGTGGTTTCTTCAGGTTTACGTTCGTCCTGCCCGTCGGCTTTCAATTTCCCAATTTGATCGGCAAGGCCAATGTCGACGACCTCGGCCGGGTGTTTCTGAACGGAAACCCGATCTCGCCCTCGCTTAACGGGAACGGCACTGTCGGCACGATCGTGGAGACCGGAGACACCCAGTTCGCAGCCACGAATGCCGCCTGGTTCAAGATCGGCACCAACGAACTGATCCTGGCTGACGCCAATACTGGGGGCGGACCTAGCGGCGCCGCCTTCTACGCAGTGGTCGCCTACTTGACCAATATTCCACCGGTCGTGATCACCAGCCCCGCACGACCGGATGCTGTCCAGTTTGCATTCAGCTGCAATAACGCACCGGGCTACACGCACACCATGCAATACGCGAACAGCCTGAACAATCCAATCTGGACCACGTTCCTGATCACCAACAGCGTCACCGCCAGTTCGTTTAACGTGGTCGATGCCAGAGCAACCAACAGCCAGCGCTACTACCGCGTGCTGGTCGGTCCGTGATGACCTGCCGGCAGCCCTTCACTTCCGCTCAACTGCTGACCACCGTCCACCGGACCTTGCAGCCAGACCATAGCGCGCGGCCCTTCCCGGAGACGGCGTTCCCGTCGACCAAGGAATCTCGTCCCCACCCCCACTTGCGCCCCCCCGGCTCCGGCAATGTCAGATCCGACTGTAAACGCCGGTTGAAAAGAGAGCTGGGGTTACGAATGTGACGGGGCGGTGCAAAAGTGCTGCACTTCATTAACCATGAAGCATGTATCGCATTTTGGAAGACTGGACCGACATACGGGAACGGGTGGCCTCGGGCAAGGTGAGCAAGCGGGCGATTCTCTGGGAGACGGGGATGCACTGGCTGACGCTCCAGAAGATTCTGAGGCACAACGG
>RFVF01000174.1 GCA_009922615.1 Pseudomonadota bacterium | reverse complement strand
GCATTATGATGGCGCCACGCAGTTTGATGAGGTTGATGACGGGGGCGCTCACGCGGGGCTTCTCCGGCAGGAAAGCGGGCGCGACGAAGACGATGACGAACAGCAGCGCGTGCATCGCTGCCGAGCCAAGCAGGCATTTGGTTTGTAACCGCCGGTTCACCGGGTCAATGGATTTCGTTGGGCCGCTGCAAATTCACTTGCGAACGTTCGTTGGACGGGAAGGGGTCGCGGGTGCTCCGAAAATAAATCACAATCTTATGCGAGCGCATCAGCGCAGTTCTGTGCTGAAGCTCACCTGCGTGACGCCGCGCCGCGTGCAGCGGTCAAGCAGTTGCATCGGATAGTCGGACTTCGCGTCCTTGTCCACCCGCACGCGGACGATGAGGTTGGGGTTCCCTTTGAAATCAGCGGCGAGCTGGGCCTCGATCTGGTCGAGTGTCAGCGGGCGCTTTTGCAACCGGTAGTTGCCGGCGCGGTCAATCTCCACGGTGCGGATGTCCTCGGCTTTGGGCGGGCGGGCTTGGTCGGGCCGGGCGCTCTGGCCGGGCAGGTTCATGTTCAGCGAGCCTTCGAGCATCGGGGTCGTGATGACGAAGATGATGAGCAGCACGAATGCGAGGTCGAGCAACGGCGTGATGTTGATCTCGCTGAGCGTGACGAGGGAATTGCGCTGGGAAAAACGTCTCACGGCATGGGTTTGGCTGGCCCGCCGCCACTGGCCAGTGTGTGCAGGAAAGCTGCGACTACCAGCAACCCAATGAGCGCGGCCAAGATTATCATCAGCGTTCGCTTGGCGGGGCTTTGGGAATAGAGCAGCCAGTCGATCCATTCGGTGGTAAACCGGCTGAGGCGACGGCCGCACTTGGAGCAACGGCTGTAGGTGCGGGGGTTTTCGGCGCGACAACGCCCGCAGGTGGACCAGAGGTGCGCACCACACTTCTCGCAATCTCTGGCCTCGCGATCGTGGAAAGCACCGCATTTGCCGCACCTCAGCGGGTGTTTCACCCGGGCCACCGGCCGGCTTTCGTTGGTTTGAGGGTCACTCATGTCGAGGGGGGGGAGCCGCCGGGCTAGGGAAACAGGACCGGGCGGTGGGCCGGGCGATCGGCCTCCGGCAGGCTGCGAAAGAGTAGGAATGCGGCTCCACCCAACAAGGTGAACAGAAGGAGGGCCCGAAGGATCTGCCGGGTCCGTTTACGGCGCAGCCGCAGCCGCCAGCGGGGCCAAGTGAATGCCAGTCCGCCCCGCAGTTGTTTGTGGCATTTGCCGCACCGGCCGGCACTGCGCAGGGTCTTGTGCTTGCAACGCTTACACTTGACCCACAGGTGCGCGTGGCACATGGAGCACTCGGTGGCCTCCCGATCATTGTAATGACCGCATTCCGCACAGTGAATCGGTGCGTCTGCCTGTGCGCGCGGGGCGGGAGGAATGGATTCGGCATCGCTCACTCGTCCTTCAGGAATTCAGTTTCGAGCTTTGAGGCCAGCTCCTGCGCAAAGTTGTCCAGCTCGACGGTCTGGACGCGCAGATTATGGACGAGCCAGTTGTAGCCAAACATCGACGGGATGGCGACCAGCAGGCCCGCGACTGTGGTGACGAGTGCGGCGGCCACGCCGGGAGCCATCGCCGCGAGGTCCGCTCGCTGCGCCTGCGCCACGCCGGCAAAGGTGTCCATCACGCCCCACACCGTGCCCAGCAAGCCGAGGAAGGGAGCGCCGCTGACCGCCAGCGCCAGCAGGATGATGCCGGATTCCAACGCGAGTGATTCGCGGGCGACCGCGCCTTCGAGCGTGCGCTTCACGTGCTCCATGGATTTGAGCGAAACGTGTTTCTTGCGCGAGCCGTCGGGCTGCTTGAGGCGCGTTTCCATTTCGATGCAACCTTCCTGATACACGGTGAAAAGCGGGCAACCCTCGACTTGCACCCGGCGGTCGTGGATGTCGAGCACGGTCTTCTGCCCGCGAAACTCGGTCATGAACAGCTCGTTCAACCGGCGCGCGCGGCGCATTTGCAGGCTCTTGGACACCATCACCGACCAGGCGAACATCGAGAAGATCACCAACAGGCCGATGATGACCTTGGCCTCGATGGTCGCCTTCTCCCAGATGTAGCCGAGCTGGGAATTCGTCCCTGCGGCCAGCAGAAATAAAGGTGCGTTCATGGAGCAGACTCAACCCGGAACCAAAATGGTGCGCATGGTGTAACGCCCGGCCCCAGTGAGGTCAAAACAAACGTGCGATTCCGGGACGCACGCGGCTGTCAGACGGAAAACTCAACCGGCCACTCCCGCATATCCGGGCGAGGTCAAACTTTCGGCTCCCAGCCGGGACGATAC
The DNA here is from genome assembly GCA_009922615.1 of Pseudomonadota bacterium. Lineage (GTDB taxonomy): Bacteria > Verrucomicrobiota > Verrucomicrobiia > Limisphaerales > SXTU01 > SXTU01. Next base: position 3,275 of record RFVF01000174.1, on the reverse strand, counting down.
TCACGCTTCCAGAGTTTCTGCGCCTCGGGGTTGTCGATGATGTGGCCGGTCTTCTGATCGATGTTCAGCACGGAGCTGGTGCGGTAGGCGATGTTCGCCAGGTGGCAGAGGAGCGAGCCTTTCTGGCCTTCGCTGATGGGCGAGTTGAGCGGCTTGTTCTCACGGATGGCGTCGGAGAAGTTCGTGAAGTGTGGAATGTCGCCGCCGCCAGGGCCGCCCGATTTCTTGTCCAGCTCCACGCCTTTGGGGTCGAACACCGTGTAGTCGTTGCCGCCGCTCATCGTCATCGAGCCCTTGGTGCCGTAGAACGAGACGAACGGCAGCTTCTCGCCGCCGCGCGGGTTGCACGAGCTGTCGTCCCACGACGCACCGCAGTGGCCGAAGTCAAAGACCGCCGAGCCAGTGTCGGGCGTCTCCTGATCATCGTCCCAGTGGTAGCGCGCGCCGAGGAAGGTCACTTTCTTCGCGTAGTCCACGCCCAGGCCCCAACGGGAGACGTCAAGCGCGTGGATGCCGTTGTTGGCCATCTCGCCACCGCCGTAGTGCCAGTGCCAGTGCCAGTTGTAAGGATGCAGGTTGTCCTTGTAAGGCCGCTCCGGCGTCGGGCCTTGCCAGAGCGTCCAGTTCAACGTGGCGGGCGGCTGGCCGGGCTGGCCATTCTTTATGCTCGGGCGCGCGCCGTTGTAGTAGCAGCGGGAGAAGAGGACTTTGCCGATGACGCCTTCGCGGAGCTTCTGGATGCCCTCGATCACATTGGCGTAGCTGCGGCGCTGGTTGCCCATCTGGCACTTGCGTTTGTATTTCGCGGCGGCGGCAACAATGGCCTCGGCTTCCCACGGGTTGTGGCTGCCGGGCTTCTCCACATAAACATGCTTGCCGGCCTGCATGGCGAGGATGGCCATGGGCGTGTGCCAGAAGTTCGGTGCGGCAATGGAGACGGCGTCAATGTTCTTGTCGTCGAGGATACGGCGGAAATCGTCCACCCCTTGCGGTTTGCGAACAGCGTTCGGCTGTTTGTTTTCAGCCGTCTTGAGGCCGCTGGCGAGGCGGGCGGAATCCACGTCGCACACGTAGGCGACCTCGACGTTGTTCACGCCCAAGTGACCCGCGACGTGCGCCATGCCGCGCGAGAGGCCGACAACACCAACGACGACGCGGTTGCCGGGGCTTTCGGCGGGCAGGACGGAGGGCGGCTTGCTTAGAGCGAGGACGGCTCCGAGCGCTCCGGTGGATTGGGCGAACTGGCGGCGAGTGAGGGCTGAGGATTTCATGCGTGGGAATTTCGATGATGAGCAGGCAAGCGGCATTCACGGAGAAGCGGGGAAAGCACCAAGCCCAAGTTCCAAACACAGTCCGTCTCTCTCCGAGAAATGATTTGTGCGAACCTTGGAATATCGGCGTTTGGCCCTTGAAGCTTGGGGTATTTCGCTTAACCCCGTTTCTGCAACTTGAGGAAATTCGCCATCAACAGTCGGCCGCTCTCCGTGAGGATGCTCTCGGGATGAAACTGCACGCCCCAGATCGGCAGCTCGCGATGGCGCACGCCCATGATCTCCCCCTCGTCGGTCTCGGCGGTGATTTCCAGACACGCGGGCAAGGTCTCGCGCTTGATGACGAGCGAATGATAGCGCGTGGCGTTGAAGGGATTGGGCATCCCGGCGAAGAGGTCTTCGCCGTTGTGGCGGATGGGTGAGGTCTTGCCGTGCATCATCCGGTAGTTCACGACGACTTCGCCGCCGAATGTGTGCCCGATGCACTGGTGCCCGAGGCACACGCCGAAGAGCGGCACATGCGGGCCGAAGGTGCGGATGATGTCGTTGGACAGGCCGGCTTCGCGCGGTGAGCACGGGCCCGGCGAGACGAGGATGCGCTCGGGATTGAGCGCGCGGATCTGGTCAAGCGTGACCTCGTCGTTGCGCACGACGCGCAGGTCTGCCTTCAACTCGCCGAGATACTGCACGAGGTTGAAAGTGAACGAGTCGTAGTTGTCGATGACCAGGATCATTGCGGACGGGGCGCAAGGTAGCCGTGCGGCACCGCTTTGGGAACACGAAAACCCGCCGTGTCCCCGCTGAAAGGCGGCAGCCATTTCTGGGCTTTCCTGCCGCCGCCCTTTGGCGTAACACTCGGGCTCAAGCGTGTATCTGAACTATTACGGACTGCGCGAGCCGCCGTTCAACATCAACCCGAACCCGCGGCTCTTGTTCTACAGCGCGAAGCATCGCGAGGCGCTGAACCATCTCCTCTACGGTATCCGTGAGCGCAAGGGCTTCGTCCAGCTCACCGGCGAAGTCGGCGCGGGCAAGACCACGATCTGCCGGGCGCTGCTCGAGCACCTCGGCCCCAATTACGCCACCGCGCTGATCCTCAACCCCGTCCTCAACTCGGACCAGTTGATGAAGGCCATCGCGATGGAATTCGGCCTGCAAGTCAAGGGCCTGGACCGCCTCGAGACCGTCGCCGCGCTCAACCAGTTCCTCCTCGACCAAGTCATGCTTGGGCACGATGCCGTGCTCATCATCGACGAGGCACAAGACCTCACGCCCGAGCTGCTCGAGCAGGTACGCCTCCTCTCGAATCTCGAAACCGACGACCGCAAGCTGCTGCAAATCATTTTGCTCGGTCAGCCCGAGTTGCGTGACCGGCTGAACAAACACGAGCTCCGTCAGCTCCGCCAGCGCATCACCGTGCGTTACCACCTCGCACCGCTCACGCCGCGCGAAGTCGGGCAATACATCCAGCACCGCCTCGCTGCGTGCGGAGCCAACGGGTCGCCTTACTTCAGCGCGCCCGCCGTCTGGCGCATCCACCGCTACAGTGCCGGTATTCCCCGGCTCGTCAACGCACTGGCGGACAAATGTCTGCTCGCCGCCTTCGTGCAAAAGCGCGATCGCGTGAGCTTCAACATGGTCGGCACCGCCATCCGCGAACTGGAGGGCCGCATCCGCGTATGAGCCTCATCAACGACGCCCTCAAGCGCGCGTCCGAGGCGCAGTCCCAGGCGCAGACGCGCCCGCGCGGCCCCAAGGGCATCGACGACTTGCCGGCTCCCATGACGCCGGTCGCGGCTCGTGAGCGGCCCGCCTGGTTGCCGGTGGTGGGGATCGGGCTGCTGATTCTGGCGCTGCTGGGTGGGGCCGGTTATTTCTTCGCCCAGTGGTGGAAAGAGCGGAAGGCTTGGCAACCATACGTCGAGACACCCGAAGATCCGCCTACCAACGCCGTCGCACACGTCAAGCCACCGCCCGAGGTGAAGCCGACCCCGATGGTCGCCA
>RFVF01000173.1 GCA_009922615.1 Pseudomonadota bacterium | reverse complement strand
ATGCGGTCGCTGCTGTCGATGGCCACCGCATACACCACGTTGTTCGGGCCAGTGCCAACATTAAACGTGGGATCAATCGTGCCGTCGATATTCAACCGGGCGACCCGTTCCACGGGAGCGCCATTTACCTTGTGGAAATCACCGGCGATGATGGCCTTGCCGAAGTGCGGAGAGGCCACGTTGGTATAAACGGCCACTGCGTTCACATCGCCGTCCGCCCCCGTGGCCGTAAAGAACAGTGAGTCCTGACTGCCCAAGCGGTCGTTGTCCACGATCCGCAGCACCGCCGCGCTCGGCGCCCCGAGCGTCGCCGACCCTGAGGGGTTCGAGAGGGTGAGGCTCACGGTCCGGTTGCTCTCCAAGAGGATGTTATCTATCACGGAGACGGCGAACGTCAGGTTTGTCACGCCCGGACTGAAGCTAAGAGTGTTGCTGGAGCTCACGAAATCCGTGCCCGCCACTGCCGAACCGGCCGTGACAGCGTAATCCACTGTCACCGTCCCGCCACCGGAACCAATGCGCGTCACATTGATCAGAGCATTGGTCTGATCTTCGAGAACGCTGTAGGTCGCCGATCCGAATTGGACCGTCACTTCGTTATCCAAGATATTCAACACCGCCGTTGCCTGGGGACCTAGCACGGCTCCGCCGACCAGATTGGCAAGCGAGAGATTTACCGTCTGGTCGCCCAGCGGCAGGGCATCATCCATCACCTGAACTCGGAACGAATTGCTCGTCACCCCCGCCGGGAAGCTCAGGGTGCCGTTCGTTGTCACATACTTCACCCCGGCAATGGCCGTGCCGTCGGCTGTGCCAAAGTCCACGGTGAACGCCGTGTTCGTCACGCCGATGCGCTGCACGGTGATAAGCGCGTTGGTCAGATTCTCGGCGATCGAGTAGGTGGCCTGCATGAACTGAACCGCCGTATCATCGTTGACGATGGTCAGCGTCGCCGACGCGGGTGATTGAATGAAGGCCCCGCCCGTGGGCAGGCTCAGAGAGAGGTTCACGGTCTTGTCGGGTTCCACGATGCTGTTGTTCAAGATCGTGATGCTGAAAGCCCGGGAAGTGACGTTGGGGCCGAAACTAAGAGTGCCAATCTGCGACAGATAATCCCGGCCCGCCACAGCGGAACCATCGCTCGTGGCATAGTTCACCGTTACCGTGGAATTAGTGGCTCCGGTGCGCGTCACCGTGATCGTCGCATTCGGTCCAGCTTCCTGCACCGAGAAGTTGTTGGTGGCAAATTGCAGCCCCACATCGTTGTCCACGATGGTGACCGTGGCGGTGGTGAACGTGCCCAAGAAGCCGAGGCCGATCAGGTTTGAAAGGCTGACGTTCACCGTTCGGTCGGCCTGCGCCACCTGATCATCCACGATGGGGATTAGGAACGACCGGTTGGTAACGCCGTTGGTGAACGTGAGCGTGCCATTGACCGGCGTGTAATGCACAAACGGCGTGGCCGTGCCGCCCGCCACGGTGGCGTAATCCACCGACAACTGATTGGTGATCGCCCCGGACCGCGTCACCGTGAGCACGGCGTTGGTCACACCCTCGGACACCACGTAGCCGGAACTGGAGAACTGCACCACACCGTTGACCTCCACCACCGTGACGACGGCGTTGCTCACGCCCAGGCCTGCCCCGCCACCGCCGTTGCTCAACGCGAAGCTGAAGTTCAGGTTTCCGGACACCAGACCGTCATCGATGATCGGCACCGTTATGTTGCGCGGCGTGCCGTCGCCGTCCGCCCAGCTCAACGTGCCGCTGGTCGTCGTGTAGTTCACCCCCGGCTTGGCCGTGCCCGCCGTTGTGGTGTAATTCACGGACACCAATCCCAAGGTGCCGGAAGTGCGGGTGACCGTGATTACCAAGTTGGTGCCGTTCTTCGCCACACTGTAGGCGTTGGTGCTCAACGATAGCGTGCCGCCGGAGAAATCATCATCAATGATGGTCAAGGTGGCGGAGCTCTGCACCCCCAGCACAGCGGTAGCCGGGGCGACTCCGTTCGGATTGGAGAGGCCAAGCAGAACCGTCTGGTTGCCGTTCACGACCGCGTCATTGATTACTCCCACGTTGAACGAGGCGGAGCTTACTCCGTTGGACAAGGTCAAAGTGCCATTGGTGCCCACGTAACGATTGGTCCCCGCCGTGCCACCGGCCAAAGTGGCAAAGTCCACCGTTACCGTGCCATTGGTGCCGCCGCTGCGCACGACGGTGATGAGCGCATTGGTGCCCGCCTCCGAGATGTTGTAAACCGGCAGGCTGAAGGCCAGCCGCGCATCGTTGTCCGCAATCGTTAGGACCGCGTTAGAGAGCGGGCCAAACACCGCCCCGCCGGTGACGTTCGTGAGGAAGAGGTTCACCGTCTGGTTGCCCTGCACCACCGCATCATCGACGTTCGTGACGCTGAAAGTGAATTGGTTCACACCCGGCGCGAAAGTCAGCGTGGTGAAGTTGGTCAAATACCGGCCGGCCGCCAGCGTCGCCGTGCCGTCCGTGGTAAAGGCATTCGCCGTCACCGTCCCGGCCAGACCGCCACTGCGATTCACCGTTATGACAGCCAGAACCGCTTCATCATAAACAAAGTTGGTCTGGCTGAACTCCAGCACGCCGCCGCCAGTATTGTCGCGGCCATTCAAGCGCACCAACCGGTTCGCCGCCACGCCGCCGAAGCTCGTGAAGGCTCCGCCGAACACAATCTGGTCATCGTAGAACTGCACCAGCGAGACGGTGATGTCATTGTCCGCTCCCGAACCAAAATTGATGGCCGTATCCATCGAGCCATCGGCGGCCAGCCGCGCGGCGCGACTGCGGGCAATGCCGTTAATCGCGCTGAAGCCACCACCCAGCAGCAGCTTCCCGTCATTCTGGGTCTTAACCGTATTGACCGTGGCATCGGCAGACGCGGTGAAAGTCGTATCCAAAACACCGTTCGTGCCAAACCGCGCTACATTCAGCCGGGCCGTGCCGTTCACATCGGTAAACGTGCCGCCCACCACAAGGCTGGTGCCCTGCTGCACGCTGATGGCCAGCACCGAGCCGTTGATTCCGGAGATGGTGTTCAGGTTGGCCGAGAACCCGCTGTCCACCGCGCCCGACGGGCTGAGACGCACCAAGCCGCGGCTGGCGACGCCGTTGAAGAACTGGAAGTCACCGCCCGCCACGATGGAACCATCGGCCAGCAACGCGAGCGAACGCACCGGGGCACTGGCACCCGCCGCGGGGTCAAAGGTGAGATCCAACGAGCCGTCTGCGTTCAAGCGGGCGATGAAGCTCCGGTTGACCCCGTCCACCGCAGTGAACTGACCGGCGATGACCACCTTGCCATCCGGCTGCAGCACCAGCGCATTCACCTGGCCATTGGGACCAGTGCCCGTGGTGAAGGTATTATCGCGCGTGCCGTCGCTGTTCAGGCGGGCGATGTAGCTGATCGGGCTGCTGGCGACCGTGGTGAAGAAGCCGCCGATGATCACTTTGCCGTCGCTCTGGACCGCCATGGCGCGCACGGAATCGTTCGCGCCCGTGCCGGGGTTGAAGCTCAGATCAGTCGAACCATCCCGGTTCAGGCGTGCGATGCGCGTGCGCGGCAGCCCGTTGACCGTGGTGAAGTCACCCGCGATCACCAGCTTGCCAATCAGTGCCGAGAGCGCGGTGTTGGTATTGATGTCGAGCGCGTAAACCGTGCCGTTGATCGAACTCGCAAAGCTGGGATCCAACGTCCCCGCCACTGCCGCCGGATCATTATTCGTGATGCTCAACAGGGCCGTGTTCTGCGCCCCCAACTGCGTGCCAAACGGTCCGGTGGCGTTGGTCAACGCAAGGGAAACCGTGCGGCTCACGTTGCTCACCGTGTTGTCAAAGAGGGTGATGACGAAGCTCTGCGTCCGCACGCCCGCCGCAAAGGTGAGCGTCCCGTTCGTGGACAGGTAATCCAACCCGTCGGTCGCCGTGCCGAATCTGGCACTGAAATCCACCGTGACCGCCGCATTGGTCTCGCCAGTGCGAACCACGGGGATCGTTACGGTGCCGGCATTTTCTCCCACTGAGTAATTCGCCGCAGTGAAGGCCAACTCAATCTCGTTGTCCACAATGGTCAACGTAGCGTTCGTCGCCACCAAAGCATTGTTCAAGATCACCGCATTGGTCGTTGACACGACCGCCGTCAAGTTGAGCAACACCGTCCGGGCTCCGTCCACCAGCGCGTTGTCAGTGATGCCCACGGGCACCGTGGCACTGGTCTGGCCGTTGGTGAACGTGACGGTGGTAGTGGCATTCGTGTAATCCGTGCCGCTGACGGCGGTGCCGTTCGCCGTCGTAAGCGTCACTGTCACCGTCTGGTTCGTCGCCCCCGAGCGCAGCAGCGTGATGCTGGCCGGTCCATTCGTCTCGTTGATCGAGAAGGCATTCGTAGTGAAGCCGACCAAGCTATCGTCGTCCACGAGCGTCAGCGTCGAGTTAGTGATGCCCGGCGCCGCCGTGCCCACGATCGACGTGATGCGCAGGCTCACGGTCCGGTTGGCATTGGTGACGAAGTTGTCAAACACCGGCACCGTGAAGGTGCGGGAGGAGTTGTCGCCGTTGGGCCAGGTGAATGTTCCGTTCGTGCTGGTGTAATCGGTTCCCACCGTCGCACTCCCACCGGCAATCGTGGCGAAACTGGCCTGCACCGAACCGCCGCTGCCGTTGGTGCGGATGATGGTGATGGTGGCCGTCCCGACGCTCTCCAGAACGGAGAAGTTGGTGGTGAGGAAGCTGATCTGCCCCGGCCCCGTCTCCGCGTCAATGATAGTCAACTGTGCATTGGTCTGACCGCTCAACGTGGTGCCGATTCCCAGCGTGGTGTTGGTCGCGTTGAACAAGGACAGGGCCACGTAAAGGTTGCCGTTGGTCAGCAGGCTGTGAATGACGGGCACCGTGAAGGTCTTCGGTGCCACATCGCCATCCGCCCAGTTCAAGGTGCCGCTGCTCGTCAGGTAGTTCACTCCCGCGACCGCCGTGTTGTCCGCCGTCGAATATTGCACGGAGTATGCGTCGGCACTACCGCCCAAGCGGTTCACCGTGACCGTCGCACTGCCACCCAGTTCCGAGACATTGTAGTTGGCTACGGCGAAGTTCGGCAGCGCATCGTTGTCTACGATGGTGACCGTCGCCGTGGCTGGCGTCCCGAGCACGCCGCCAGTCGCAGTCAGATTGAGCTGGAACGTGCGGTTGACGTTGGTCACCGAGTCACTGTCAGTGATCGGCACCGTAAAGCTCGTGCTGGCCTGACCATCGGCAAAGGTGAGCGGACTGGTCACCCCAACATAATGGACTCCGCTGGTTGCCGTCCCGTCCGCCGTCGCGCTCGTCGCGGTCAAAACCCCGTTTAATCCGCCAGAGCGAACAACCGTAATCGTGACCGTCCCGCCGCTTTCGGCCACGGAGTAGTTCGCGGTGCTGTAAGCCAGTGTCCCGTTGTCCGTGCTGTCGCGTCCATTGAGCCGCACCAAGCCGGCACGCGGCACCCCGTTGAAGTTTTGGAACTGCCCACCCAGAACGATCCGCAGGTCATCCGGTTGCACCAGCACCGCTTCCACATCCGCGTCCGCCCCGAAACCAAAGTTGATGTTGGCATCCACACTGCCGCCCACATTCAACCGGGCCACGCGACTGCGCGCCAACCCATTGA
>RFVF01000172.1 GCA_009922615.1 Pseudomonadota bacterium | reverse complement strand
TATATTTAATAAATGTATAGAATTTCTAATTTTGATATAACAAATTATATAATAAATTTTGACAGAATAGTAGGTATAGGTAATCAATCTGGATTTATTGGACCCCAAGAATCTGTTGGTTTTCAAGACTATATTGACCCACAAGGTTCTATTGGCCCGCAAGGTTCTATTGGTCCGCAAGGTAATACTGGTCCACAAGGTAATACTGGTGCACAAGGTAATACTGGACCAGAAGGCGCAACTGGACATCAAGGTAATAGTGGACCTCAAGGCGCAACTGGACATCAAGGTAATAGTGGACCTCAAGGCGCAACTGGACATCAAGGTAATAGTGGACCTCAAGGTGCAACTGGACATCAAGGTAATAGTGGACCTCAAGGTGCAACTGGACATCAAGGTAATAGTGGATCTCAGGGCGCAACTGGACATCAAGGTAATAGTGGACCTCAAAGCGCAACTGGACATCAAGGTAATAGTGGACCTCAAGGTAATAGTGGACCTCAAGGTAATAGTGGACCTGAAGGTAATACAGGATCACAAGGCGAAACTGGTTCTAAAGGTAATACAGGATATCAAGGTAATACAGGACTACAAGGCGAAACTGGTTCTCGAGGTAATACAGGATATCAAGGTAATAAAGGAACACAAGGAAATACTGGACCACAAGGAAATACTGGACCACAAGGAAATATTGGACCACAAGGAAATATTGGACCACAAGGAAATACTGGACCACAAGGAAATACTGGACAACAAGGTGAAACTGGACCACAAGGTAATACTGGACCAAAAGGTGAAACTGGACCACAAGGTAATAGTGGACCTCAAGGTGCAACTGGACATCAAGGAGCAATTGGATCACAAAGTAATAGAGGACCACAAGGCGAAACTGGTTCTCAAGGTAATAGTGGACAACAAGGCACTACTGGACATCAAGGTAATAGTGGACAACAAGGCACAACTGGACCACAAGGTGCAACTGGACCACAAGGTACTATTGGATCACAAGGTAATACAGGAGCGCAAGGAAATACTGGACCACAAGGCGAAACTGGTTCTAAAGGTAATACAGGACCACAAGGTGCAACTGGACCACAAGGTAATACAGGATCACAAGGTGAAACTGGATCACAAGGTAATAGTGGACTTCAAGGCGCAACTGGAAATAAAGGTAATAGTGGACCACAAGGTACAACTGGACCACAAGGTAATAGTGGACCTCAAGGCGAAACTGGACATCAAGGTAATACTGGATCACAAGGTAATACTGGACTAAAAGGTAATACTGGATCACAAGGTAATACTGGACTAAAAGGAGATACTGGAACACAAGGCGCAAATGGACATCAAGGTAATAGTGGATCACAAGGCGAAACTGGTTATCAAGGTAATATTGGATCTCAAGGTAATACAGGAGTACAAGGTGAAACTGGATCACAAGGCGAAACTGGTTATCAAGGTAATACAGGATCTCAAGGTAATACAGGTTTCCAAGGCGTAACTGGTTCTCAAGGTGATACTGGATATCAAGGTAATAGTGGACCACAAGGTAATAGTGGACCACAAGGTAATAGTGGACATCAAGGCGCAATTGGAAATCAAGGTAATAGCGGACCTCAAGGTAATACTGGACCTCAAGGTAATACTGGATCACAAGGTAATACTGGATCACAAGGTGCAACTGGACCACAAGGCGAAAATGGACATCAAGGTAATACAGGATATCAAGGCGCAACTGGACATCAAGGATATACTGGACTACAAGGAGCAACTGGATTACAAGGTAATACCGGACTACAAGGTAATAGTGGATCACAAGGTAATACTGGATCACAAGGTAATACTGGATCACAAGGAAATACTGGACCACAAGGAGAAACTGGTTCCAAAGGCATAATTGGTTCTAAAGGTAATACTGGACCACAAGGTGCAACTGGATCACAAGGTGCAACTGGACCACAAGGTAAAATTGGACATCAAGGTGAAACTGGGCCACAAGGTAATACTGGACCACAAGGCGCGACTGGTTCTCAAGGTAATACAGGAGCTCAAGGAGAAACTGGGTCACAAGGCGCAACTGGACCACAAGGCGAAACTGGTTCTCAAGGTAATACTGGAGCACAAGGTTCAACTGGACATCAAGGTAATAGTGGACCACAAGGTAATACAGGAGCACAAGGTGCAACTGGAGCACAAGGTGCAACTGGACATCAAGGTAATAGTGGACCACAAGGCGCGACTGGATCACAAGGTAATACAGGAGCACAAGGCGCGACTGGATCACAAGGTAATACAGGAGCACAAGGTGCAACTGGACATCAAGGTGCAACTGGACATCAAGGTAATAGTGGACCACAAGGCGCGACTGGATCACAAGGTAATACTGGAGCACAAGGTGCAACTGGACATCAAGGTGCAACTGGATCACAAGGTGCAACTAGACATCAAGGTAATAGTGGACCACAAGGCGCGACTGGATCACAAGGTAATACTGGTTCTAAAGGAGAAACTGGGTCACAAGGTGCAAGTGGACCACAAGGTGCAACTGGAAATCAAGGTAATAGTGGACCACAAGGCGCAACTGGATCACAAGGTAATACTGGTTCTCAAGGAGAAACTGGGTCACAAGGTAATACTGGATCACAAGGTAATACTGGATCACAAGGTAATACTGGATCACAAGGTAATACTGGTTCTCAAGGTGCAACTGGACCACAAGGCGCAATTGGACATCAAGGTGCAACTGGATCACAAGGTAATACTGGTTCTCAAGGTAATACTGGATCACAAGGTAATACAGGAGAACAAGGTGCAACTGGTTCTCAAGGTGCAACTGGATCACAAGGTAATACTGGATCACACCACAAGGCGAAACTGGTTCTCAAGGTAATACTGGATCACAAGGTAATACAGGAGAACAAGGTGCAACTGGACCACAAGGTAATACTGGATCACAAGGCAAAACTGGTTCTCAAGGTAATACAGGAGAACAAGGTAATACAGGAGAACAAGGTGCAACTGGACCACAAGGCGAAACTGGTTCTCAAGGTAATACAGGACCACAAGGTGCAACTGGACCACAAGGCGCAACTGGACCACAAGGTAATAGTGGACCTCAAGGTGAAACTGGACATCAAGGTAATAGTGGACCACAAGGCGAAACTGGTTATCAAGGTAATACAGGAGCACAAGGTGCAACAGGACCACAAGGTGCAACTGGACTACAAGGTGCAACTGGACCTCAAGGTGCAACTGGACCTCAAGGTGCAACTGGACCTCAAGGTGCAACTGGATCACAAGGTGCAACTGGATCACAAGGTGCAACTGGATCACAAGGTGTAATTGGACCTCAAGGCGCAACTGGACATCAAGGTAATAGTGGACCACAAGGTAATACAGGACCAAAAGGTAATACTGGATCACAAGGTACAACTGGATCACAAGGTAATACTGGATCACAAGGTACAACTGGATCACAAGGTAATACTGGATCACAAGGTAATAATACTGGATCACAAGGTAATACTGGATCACAAGGTAATACTGGATCACAAGGTAATACTGGATCACAAGGTGCAACTGGAAATCAAGGTAATAGTGGACCACAAGGCGAAACTGGACATCAAGGTAATACTGGACCTCAAGGCGCAACTGGACATCAAGGTAATACTGGACCTCAAGGTACAACTGGACATCAAGGTAATACTGGACCTCAAGGTGCAACTGGACCACAAGGTAATAGTGGACCTCAAGGTGCAATTGGACATCAAGGTAATAGTGGACCACAAGGCGAAACTGGTTCTCAAGGTAATATAGGAGCTCAAGGTAATACAGGAGCACAAGGTGCAACTGGATCTCAAGGCGCAATTGGACATCGAGGTAATACAGGAGAACAAGGTGCAACTGGACCACAAGGTAATACTGGATCACAAGGTAATACTGGATCACAAGGTAATACTGGATCACAAGGTAATACTGGACCTCAAGGTAATAGTGGACCACAAGGAGAAACTGGTTCACAAGGTAATACTGGATCACAAGGTAATACTGGACCACAAGGTAATACTGGACCACAAGGTAATACTGGACCACAAGGTAATACTGGTTCTCAAGGTAATACTGGATCTCAAGGTAATATAGGAGCACAAGGTAATACAGGAGCACAAGGTAATACTGGATCACAAGGTAATACTGGATCACAAGGTAATACTGGTCCTCAAGGAACTACTGGGTATCAAGGCGCTACTGGACCGCAAGGTAATACTGGTCCTCAAAGCATTTTAACAGGACCACAAGGCGCTACTGGTAACCAAGGTGCTACTGGTTCTCAAGACGCTACTGGTTCTCAAGGTCTTACTGGTCATCAAGGCACTACTGGGCATCAAGGTACTACTGGGCCTCAAAGCAATTTAACAGGACCACAAGGATCTACTGGTTCTCAAGGCACAAAAGGTCATCAAGGTGCTAAAGGTCATCAAGGCGTAACAGGTCATCAAGGTGCTACTGGACCGCAAGGTTCTACTGGGCCTCAAAACAGTTTAACAGGACCACAAGGGGCTACTGGTTCTCAAGGCGCTACTGGTTCTCAAGGTGCTACTGGTCCTCAAGGCGCAACAGGTCCTCAAGGAACTACAGGTCCTCGAGGTGCTACTGGGCATCAAGGTGCTACTGGACCACAAGGTTCTACTGGTCCTAAAAGCAGTTTAACAGGACCACAAGGTGCTACTGGTTCTCAAGGAGCTACTGGTTCTCAAGGTCTTACTGGTCATCAAGGCACTACAGGTCATCAAGGTGCTACTGGACATCAAGGTTCTACAGGACAACAAGGAATTAATGGATTTCAAAGCAGTTTAACAGGACCACAAGGCGCTACTGGTTCTCAAGGCGCTACTGGTTCTCAAGGTCTTACCGGTCCTCAAGGAGCAACAGGTCCTCAAGGTGCTACTGGACCGCAAGGTGTTACTGGTTCTCAAGGAACTAGTGGACCCCAAGGAGCTACTGGTAATCAAGGTGCTACTGGGCCCCAAGGAGCTACTGGTCCTCAAAGCAGTTTAACAGGACCACAAGGTGCAACAGGACCACAAGGTACAACTGGACATCAAGGTACTACTGGTCCTCAAAGCGGTTTATCAGGGCCCCAAGGCGCAACAGGACCTCAAGGCGCTACTGGACCACAAGGTACTACTGGTCCTCAAAGCAGTTTAACAGGACCACAAGGCGCAACAGGTCCTCAAGGTGCTACTGGACCACAAGGTGCTACTGGTCCTCAAAGTTTAACAGGACCACAAGGCGCAACTGGTCCACAAGGCGCAACTGGTCCTCAAAGTTCAACAGGACCACAAGGTTCTACAGGTCGTCAAGGTGCTACAGGTTCTCAAGGTTCTACTGGACCTCAAGGTACTACTGGACCTAAAGGTAATACAGGAGCACAAGGTGATACTGGTCCTCAAGGTACTACTGGACCTCAAGGTACTACTGGTGCTCAAGGTAAAGTTGGTCCGCAAGGTGCAACTGGTCCCCAGGTCGGACCTATAGGTCCTCAGGGAACAACTGGATTTAAAGGTCTTACTGGATCTCAAGGTTCAACTGGATCTCAAGGTGCAACTGGATCTCAAGGTGCAACTGGGCCAGAAGAAACAGTAGGAACATCATTAATACTTACTAATACAGGTA
>RFVF01000171.1 GCA_009922615.1 Pseudomonadota bacterium | reverse complement strand
AGTGATGCGCTGGCCCTTGCGGATGGCCTCCACGGTTTTGCGCACCTCGTCGAGGTTGGATCGGCCGTTTTTGTCCACGACGATGTTGAGCTCGGCGAGGTTGAAGCGCAGGACGTTGAGGTGTAGTTTTCGCTCGCGGGCTTGGGCAGGGTCGTATTCCACGTGCAGTTCGGCGAGGTTCACCAGCGGGCCGCCGCCGAATTCAACGGAGTTGAAGAGGATGAGTTTTTCCAGCCGCCGATGGTGTCAAAACTCACGGCCAGGATGGCCAGCAGCACCAGCAGCAGCAGGAGCAAACGGAACAGCCACTTGAAAGCGAATTTCACCATCGCCCCTCCCGGGCCGTTGCCGGTTTGCGTGACGCGATCATGTCAAAGGGGAATATCCTCCGGCCGGACATCCAGGCATTCGTCCTGATCCTCCCAGAGCACGGCGGGGTAGAATTCCAGCAGGGCGGGAGCGAGCTTGTTGCCGGCGGCCGCGAGGAGCCGTTCGGCTTCGGTGGCCGCGTCTTCCAACGCGCGGTCGTAGTTGCCCGCGCGCTTTTGCTGGCGATCATCCCAGTGGGCGACGGCATGAATGGGCGCGTAGGTGTCCGCCCAGTTGCGCAGCATCGGCTGCACGTCCACCGGAATGTCCTCGAACGCTACCGAGGTGCCATTGCAATGCTGGCAGACCAGCCCTTGCTGAACGACGTCCCGGGTGATCAAGGGCAGGAGCGGAGCGCGGCAGCAGGTGGATTCGGGGTAATCGCGTGGAGCGGTGGCAAGGCGCTTGTGCCATATCTGCCGGTCATGCGCGACCTGGGCCGCCAAGCGAAACGCGCCGACCAAGGGGTGCGAACTGCGCCACACGCGGCCCTGCAACTGGCCCAGCGTCTGGGCCAGCCAGCGCGCCAGGGTAAGATCGTCGAAAGTCTCGAAGACCTCGCCGTATTCGCGCCAGAGTTTGTCCAGCGGCGCATCCGAGTGTTCGCTCATCGGCGGGCAGGATGCGAGCCGTCGCCAAAAGTGCAAGGCTGTTCACGACCGCACGTGCTGCCAAGGGAGCGTGCGCCGCCCATCAATAACCGAGCTAGCCGAAATCGGATTGCCAATTGCCCTCTGGTCTTTTTATGCTGACCCCATGAAGCACGTTTCCATGCTCCTCTTCGTGACGTGCCTGACGCTGGCATCGCCCAGCGCCCAGGCCGCCGCGGCAGATGAGTTGTATGCCAAGATATTCGCCACCATCCTGCAGGGCGACACGCTCCGCGAGGCGGGCCAAGGCAAGGCGGCCTTGGAAAAATATCTTTCGGCGCGAGAGGAGCTCCTCAAATTGCAGGCGGCTTACAAAGCATGGGAGCCGAAGATTGTCGATTTCCGCCTTCGGTATCTCGAGGGGGCCGTCACGGCGTTGAACGTGCAATTTCCCGGCACCACGGTGCCCAAGCCCATCATCCCCGCCAGCCAGGCACCCGACGACGCGGGCGCTTCTCGATTGACCGGCTTGGAAAAGCAGTTGCGCGAGCTGAACAACAAACTGGTCCAGATCAGCGCCGAGCGCACCGAATACGCCGAGAAGCTCAAGGAGGCGCTCGCCGCGCGCCCCAAGGACGTGGATCCCGCCGAAATGGAGAAAGCGCGGCAGAAAGCCCGCGATCTCCAGAAGCAGGCGGACTTGAAGCAAATTGAGATCGAGGACTTGGCCAAGCAAATCAACGGCATCAAGAAAGAGCGCGACGATTATCAGAAGCAAGTCACCGTCCTGAAAGACAAGGCCGAGGTGCCGGTCCTGAAGAAGGAAATCTCCGCCTTGAAAACGAAGGTGGACGAGCTGGCCAAGCGCGCGTCGGCCGGGGACAAGTCCGAGGAACTGGCCCGGCAGCTAGCCGCCGCCCGGGCTGACCTCAAAGCCGAGCAGGACCGGGCTGCCGATCTGGCCAAGGCCAACAAAAAAATGGAGGCCATCCTTACCGATCCAAACAATGCCACGGGCATCACCGTGGACCAGTTCAAGTCGCTCGAGAAAAAGAATCAAGAGCTGGAAGCTTCGGTGAAAATCTTGGAGTCACAGGTTCAAAAGGGCACGTCCGACGGCTCCAAGCTCCGGCAGGTCGAGAAGGAGCGGGAGGATTTGCAAAAGCAGTTGAACGAGTTGAAAAAGCAGTTAGAAGAGAAGAAAAAGGTTTCCAGCAACGGCACCGAAAAGCTCGAACAAGACTTGGCCGCCGCCCAAGCCCGGACGGCGGCACTGGAGGCCCGAAAAACACCTTACTCTGCGGAGGAGCTCGCCTTGTTGAAAGGCTCCTCCGCTCCGGCTGCGGCTCCCGCGCCGGTCGCCAAGTCCGCAAAGAAAAACTCTGCTGACCTGCCGCCCGGTGCTGCGAACGTGGCCCTCGAAGCCCAGCGCGCCTATGCCGCGCAGCGCTTTGACGAGGCGGAAAAGAAATATCTCGAAGTTCTCGCCCTTGATCCTGCGAATGTTTACACGCTTGCCAACCTCGGCGCGGCGGAGATGGAGCTGAACAAGCTGCCCGAGGCGGAGAAGCACCTCAAGCGGGCCATTGAGATCGACAGCGATGACGCCTTTTCCCTGGCCCTGTATGGCCTGCTCAAATTCCGTCAGCAGAAAACCGAGGATGCTTTCGACGCCTTGAGCCGCGCGGCCAAGCTGGATCCGGAGAATGCCCAGACCCAGAACTATCTCGGGCTCGTCCTCAGTCAGAAAGGACTGCGTGACCCGGCGGAGGCCGCCTTTCGCAGAGCCATTCAGATCGCCCCCGGCTACGCGGTGGCGCATTACAACCTCGCGGTTTATTACGTCACGCAGCAGCCGCCGACCCGCGAACTCGCCCGCTGGCATTATCAGAAGGCCATCTCCGTGGGCCATCCGAAGAGTGACGAATTGGAGAAGCTGCTCGCCCGGAACTGATCCGACCCGGGTCGATTCCCATGATGCGGCAGAGCACCCATGAGTTGGTAGTGGTGACCCGGGGGCGAGGTTTTACCGAAGTGACGGCAGAGATCGCCGCGCTGGTGAGGGAGTCTGGTTTTCAATCCGGCCTCGTCACCTTGCACCTTCGCCATACCTCCGCGTCGTTGCTCATTCAAGAAAACGCAGACCCCGAAGTGCGGCGAGATTTGGAACGGTTCTTCTCCCGGCTTGCTCCCGATGGTGACCCGCTTTTCCGGCATACCAGCGAAGGGGACGACGACATGCCTGCGCACATCCGCACGGCGCTCACCACGGTGAACCTGAGCATCCCCATCGTGCGCGGCGGGCTTGCCCTCGGCACTTGGCAAGGCATCTACGTTTGGGAACACCGCACCGCGTCGCATCGGCGGCAACTGGTAGTGCATTTGCTCGGGGAGTGAACGGGAGTTTGCGTCGGAGAGCGCATTGCAATACCTGCACCGGCAAAACGCAGCCGGATGCGCTCGCCGACCGAAGTGATCAGAATGGCCACCAGGAGGGCATTTTCCAAGGCAGGCCCGCAGCGATGCCGATGAGATCGAGGATGACGTAGTTCCAGACCAGGTAGGTCAGCACGCCAGCGCCCAACACCAGCAATGTGATGTTGATGATGCGGTTGCGCTCGCGCTTCGCGGTGTTGAGCGAGCAGATGCCACGACGACGGAAGTAAACGACCAATCCGGCGATCGCGAGGCCGAGACTAACGACGTAGAGCACGTAACGGGTTGGCCCCCAATACAACTTGTCCGAGAGCGCGGCTGCAGTGCTGACGGAGGCAAGCCCGAAGAGAACGAGCACCACGCTGGGCAGGCAGCACAGGCTCGCGACGACCGCGCTGGAGAGCACCAGGCCGAGCAGTGCGCGCCAATTTTCGCGCGGACGTTTCGGCGGGGCAGAGGTGCTGCCCGGAAGCTGATCTGGTTCGCTCATGGTGCTGTGGTCGGCGCCAACGGTTCCGGCGTGCTACTTCGCGGCGAGCAATGCCTCGGCGTGTTTCCGTGCCGCCTCGCCTTGGCCGCCGAGCATCCGGGCGAGTTCGTCCACGCGCTGCTTCGCGCTCAAGGGCTGGATGTCCGAAGTCGTGCGGCCGTCGCGCACTTGCTTGGTGACCACGAAGTGCGTATCCGCCGCCGCCGCTACGGGTGCGAGGTGCGTGATGCACAGCACCTGCCGCGCGCGGGCGATCTGCCGCATCTTGTCGCCGACGACCCGTGCGGTTTCGCCGCCGACGTTGGCGTCCACCTCGTCAAAGACCAGCACGGGGATCTCGTCCTGCGCCGCGAGCACGGTCTTGAGCGCCAGCATTACGCGGGACATTTCGCCGCTGGAGGCGATGGCGCGCAACGGGCGGGCGGGCTCTCCAGGGTTGGGTGCGAACTGAAACTCCACCTCATCGCAGCCGCACGCGGTCGGAGCTGTCACGGCGAGTGACACGCCCAGCTCACTCTGTTCAAAACCTAGGTCTTGCAACTGGCGTGACGCCGCCTTCGTCAGTTTGGGAATCACCTTGCGGCGTGCGGCGGTTAGTTCGCGACCAGTGCGGCCGAGTTCGGCGTCGAGCTTGGCGAGCTCGGCGTTGAGCCGGGCGAGTTCGATGTCTCGTTGCTCTAGGCTGGTGAGTCGCGATTTCGCTTCTGCGCCGAACGCGATAACTTCGGCGAGTGACGCACCGTATTTGCGCTTGAGCGAGTGAATCAGATTGAGCCGCTCCTCCAACTGGGCGAGGCGCGCGGGATCAAGGTCCACGCGGTCAGTGTAGCGGGAAAGGCTCGCTTGCAAGTCGCGCAGGGAGGCGACGGTCTGCTCGTGCGCATCGGCGAATGTTTGGGCAGCGGAGTCAATGCGCTGAAGCTCGTGCAAGGTCCGGCCGAGCGCGCCGAGCTGGTTGAACAGTGAGCCCTCTTCGCCGTCGAGCGCGCAGAGGGCGGCTTGGGAAAGTTCGAGCAAACGCGCGGCATTGCTGGCGCGGTGGTGCTCCGCTTCGACCTCGGCTTCTTCGTCGGCGCGGAGTTTGGCGGCGGTGATCTCCTGAGCTTGGTGGCGAAGCAGGTCAAGTTGCTGGGTGTAAGTTCTTTCATCCACGATCAGCGCGGACTTCTCCTGTTCGAGTGATGCGCGGTGGCGGATGAGTTCGGCGAAGGCTGCTACTTGCGATTGCAGTCCTCCGAACGCGTCAAGAATCGCAAGCTGCTTGGCGGGGTGGAGAAGCGATTGATGATCGTGCGGCCCGTGCATGTCCACGAGTCCCTCGCCGAGCGCGGCGAGCGTGGCGAGCGTGGTGGGCGAGCCATTGACAAACTGGCGGTTCGTGCCGGCCGCAGTGAAGACGCGCTTGAGCACGAGTTGGTTTTCCTCGCACGGTTCCAAGCCGTGCTCCTCAAGCAACGTGGCGAACACCCGTTGCTGATGGGTTACATCAAAGACCGCCTCGACCGCGCAACTCTCCGCCCCGGCGCGGATGAGCGTGCGGTCGGCGCGCTCGCCGAGCACGAGTTTCAACGCGCCGATGATGATGGATTTGCCCGCCCCGGTTTCGCCCGTGATGGCGTTGCAACCGGGGCGCAGTTCCAGCGTGAGGTCGGCCACGAGGGCGAGGTTTTTGATGCGCAAAGTTGTCAGCATCGGGCGGCAGAATCATTCCGTCGGCGAGGTCGGGAGCAAGGAATTTCGCCGACTGGCTGCGGATCGGTGGCGATATTTCGCTTGCACGCAACCGGCAAAGTCCGTAGTTATCCGGCGCATTAGCTACATGGCTATAGTTAGTTTCGACATCTCGCATGGATAACCCTCAAAAG